>JAUIMA010000084.1 GCA_030432675.1 Candidatus Hydrogenedentota bacterium
GAACTTTCCGGAATATGGAGATCGCGTAGCAGGCGCTGTCACGCTGGGTGGACCCCACATGGGGACCCCGTGGGCCACGCCGGAGTGGCTCCGTTTTACGGCATCCCGCTTTGGATTGTTGACGCCCAATATCGGCGAGCGCCTGGTGGAAGATGCCATCACGTCGAACTATGTCTCGCTCAGTGCCCAGAGTGATCTGGATATGGGATGGCCCAACTTCGATGCGGAAGGGGGCGCAGGCATTCCTTACCGCCGTTTCAGCACCTGGACCCAGGCAAACGGCGTGGAGAACCGGGTCTTGTCGCCGCGCGACGGCAGCACGAGCGATGCCCGTACTCTTCCTGACTACGATGACGATACCTTCGATCCCCAGGTGCAGTTGGAGACTTTCTGCGGGGGGATGGAGCACATTACACCCGCCTTGGCCGGTGGGCTCTATATGGACCGATTCTTTCTCTATGGCAGCTATCTCTACCGAGGCCGGGGATGGTTGGATATGTTTCTTCGTTCCGATGATGGCGTGGTGCCCGGCTCAACGAACCTGTTCGAGAACAGTTCGCTCCGGGCGATAAATGCCATTATGGGCTTCGTGCCCTCGGCCGGGGCCGACTGGCCGCTCAGTCCCTATCGAATGGGCGACGGATTCGTCCCGCTTCAAAGTCAGCTGATGCTGGATGGTAAAGAGACGGCTCCTGTTTACAAGACCCACGAAGTGTTGGGGTGGCGCGTACCCGTATTGCCGTTTGCTCCGGACCTGGAGCTCATTGCGCAACATACGCTGGCGGACCCGGAGCGCATTCGTATCTGGCCGGGGTGGAGTCACCTCGACACCGTCACAGGGCGCTATAACATTGAATCGGGGCACAGTGAATTGTTCACCCAAGTGGCTGCAGATTTAATCAGCGTACTGCCTGCCGAATAAGAGATTGGGCACGCCGTGGCGGTACGCGTCCGCGGAACCATCACCAGGAAAACAAGAGGAAGTAGAGTTCGCTCATGGTTCAAAAAGACGAAGATTCGAACCGTCGTATCAGTGCCGTCGATCAACTTCGGGGGTACGCCATTTTCGGGATGCTGCTGGTCAACGCAAACGGGTTGTTCAGTATTGAGTGGGACCAATTTGAACACCATCGGGAACGCTTCACCTATGCGGACACCATCGCGCCCCTCTTTCTCTTCGTAGTCGGGATCGGGATGCGCCTTTCCTGGCTGAAGCGGAGCGCCAACGTGGGCGAGGCCGCAACACGTCAGGCTATGGTGAAGCGCTTCTGCCTGCTGGTCCTCATTGCATTCGCTGTCTATGCCGGCTGGCTGTGGGACGCCTTGATGGACATTGGCCTTGCTGGCCTTCTCGCCGTCTGGCTCATCGACAAGAAACCATCCATACGTGTCGCGGCCGCGTTCCTCATGGTGGCGCTCTACCAGGCCCTTGTGCTCTTTACCTTTTACGGCGACTGGATTCAGCGGGTAGACGGGGCTCCCTCCATCGATTCCTTTCTGATTATCAAGTTGATCCCCATGCGCGATGCCCTGTTTGATGTGGCCCTCAACGGGGGTCCGCTCGGCCCGCTGAGTTGGTGCATGATGTTGCTCTTCGGCTCAATCGCCTACGACCTCATGGCCACGGGAGACCGCAAGAAGCTGATTGTGGGTTGTGTCGGGTGGGGGCTCGGGCTCTGCGCCCTGGGATGGGTTTTTCATATGCCCTGGGGGGATGGGAAAGAAGTGTGGCCCATTTCCGCATACTACATGACGGCCCCCTTTCCGTTGTGGTCCACGGGGCTATGCTTCCTGCACCTCCTCGCCTTCTACCTGCTGTGCGACGTGGCATCACTCCGAATTCCTACCTTCACCGCCATGGGAATGAACCCCCTCTTTATCTACATCATTCAATTGCTGGTGCTGGACGTGGTGGGTGGTTTTGATGTGCCGGCCATGAGCCTTCCCGTTGGAATTGTGGCCTTTCTGTTGTTCTACGGTTGCTTCGTGGCCCTGGCTGAGGTACTTCACCGACGGCGAATCTATATCAAGATTTAAGACGCGTCAAAATGAAGACTTGAATATTTGTTCAGTATATTATATCCTTTGGGCGAGGTGAAACCCATGGCGATACATTTGGCAAACGATAAGACCCTCGCAGGCCGGGGGACCTGGTGGAATTCGGAGAATCGGTTTGAAACCCAAGCCCTTTGCTATGAAGAAGACGATGTGCCCATGGGGGAGACACGCGTCGCGACCGAGTTGGTCGCCGATTATGCAAAGTCGATAATCGCCCGGAATGACAGCCCCGATGTGGGTTTTGACTTCAGTGTAAATCCCTATCGCGGCTGTGAGCACGGTTGCGTATATTGTTATGCCCGACCGACCCATGAGTATATGGGCTACTCTGCGGGGCTCGATTTTGAATCGAAGCTATTCTATAAGCCCGATGCAGCGAAACTGCTGCGTAGAGAGCTTGATCGGCCTTCCTGGAAACCATCGGTCATCGCCCTGAGCGGCGTCACGGACCCCTATCAGCCGGTCGAGCGTAAGTTGACCTTGTCGCGTTCCTGCCTGGAAGTACTACACGAGCGGCGGAACCCCGCAGTGGTAATCACAAAGAATCGGCTGATTACCCGGGATTTGGACTTACTGGGTGAGATGGCGAAGTCACGGTGTGCGGGGGTGCTGATCTCCCTCACTACCCTCGATCTGGGCTTGAATCGGGTGCTGGAGCCCCGGAGTTCCTCGCCAGCCCAACGTCTCGAAGCCATCGCAGCCCTGCGGGATGCCGGAGTCCCTGTGGGTGTCCTGGTGGCACCGGTGATACCGGGATTGACGGACCATGAGATTCCCCAGTTGCTCTCGGAGGCACGGTCTCACGGGGCAGACTTTGCGGGGTACATCATGCTGCGGTTGCCCCACGCGGTCGCACCCCTCTTTTCCAGCTGGCTGGAACGGCACTACCCCGACCGTAAATCAAAGGTCCTGTCACGGCTGGAATCCATGCGGGGTGGGGCCCTGTATCAGTCCGCCTTCGGCGAGCGAATGCGGGGTAGCGGGTTTCATGCGGACCAGATTGCCCGCCTCTTTGGCGTCATGCATCAGAAGCTGGGATTTCGCGTCGGTGGTATGGATTTGTGCACCACCGGATTCCGCCCGGCCGGGGGGGAACAGTTGGCCCTCTTTTAAGGAATTGGACGGTTTCGCTTTCCGTCCTCTTCCTGATAGAGTAGACGGCGTCTGCTGAAGCCGTTGCAACCCGAAAGGGCCTGATGGACGAAGAGCCCAAGTTTCACCCCCCTTCCCATTGGAAGCTTGCCACGTTTCCCCGACGTGTCGGCGCCGGACGGTCTTTCGTATCTGGAGACGAATCGGGGGACCGTCTCCGAATCCAATATTACACCGACACGGTCAGCCAGGAGTTTTGTGCGCTGGTCTGGTGGGGCCTTGGGGCGGAAGGCCCGCCGGGGCATGCCCACGGCGGCAGTATGGCTGCTGTGCTTGATGAATCCATGGGGTTTGCTGCCTGGCACGCAGGACATCCAGTTGTTGCGGCCACGATTACCGTGCATTTTCGGGCACGCCTTCCATTGGGCGAAGTGTTTGCCGTGCGTTCCCGGGTATGTTCCAAAGAGGGGGCGAAAGTGATGACCGCCGGGCGGATTGAAACGATCGATGGGAAGCGCTGTTACTCCGAAGCCGACGGTATCTTTATCGAGCGTCCGATGGAGGAGTTTGGCGAATTGGTGGGGGTGGTGCAGGGAGGCTGAAGGTATGGGGGGATGGCTTGATTGTCAGGAATCTATACGTTTTCGTGCCGCAGGAAGGTGGCGATCGAGCGTTTCCTTCAGGACCCGCTTTTGTAACGGTTTGGTCAGATAGCCATCCATACCGGCATTCAGACACCGCTCCTGGGCATCAGGCCGAGCATCGGCCGTCATGGCAATAATGGGGACGTGGGTCACTTCCCCCTCCAGCGCACGGATGCGGCGGGTTGCTTCGTAGCCGTCGATACCGGGAAGGCCACAGTCCATCAGGATTACGTCATACTTGTGTTGGTGGCATGCGGCGATGGCTTGCTCGCCATCGGGCGCTACATCACAGGAAAAGCCCAAGGTGTCCAGGAGTTTCGTGCCTACCTTTCGGTTCACCTCGCTATCCTCTACGAGCAGCACGTTGCCCCCTTCACGCAGCGATTCGGCCAGGGTGTATTTGGTGATGAGTGGATGGGTTAGACGCCCGGCATTTTCCGCCCGTCGCCGAAGCACCGCACGGATACACCCTTGAAGTTCGCCCCGTTTCATCGGCTTCGGAAAATAGGCGTCAAAGCCAATGGCGACCATGCGGTTGGCATCGCCCCGGGAGGGGGCCGAGGGCATCAAGACTAATGCGACCCGGTTCAGTGCCGGGTTGGCGCGGACGAGCGCGCCAAACTGCCGACCATCTGTCTCGGGCATTTGATAGTCCACAAGGACGATATGAAAGAGTCGCTGCTCAGCCGCGCTCTGCTCAAGCAGATTCAGTGCCTCTTCGCTACTTTGGGCTTCCGTCACGGCGTACCCTTCGTTGTGAAGAATTTCACGAAACATGCGCCGATTGGTCAAGATATCATCCAGGACAAGAATGCGAACTTCGTTGGGTTTCTGGGGAATGGCACTTCGCGCATCCGCCCTGGACTCGGGAGCTGTTGGCGTCCCCAGTTGGATGGTGAAATGAAATCGACTGCCGCCACCTACCCGGTTCTCTACGCCGATCTTACCCCCATGGGCTTCCACCAGTTGTTTCGAAATAGAAAGGCCCAGACCGGTACCCCCAAAACGGCGCGTGGTACTTGCGTCCGCTTGGGTGAAGGGCTCGAAGAGTGTGTCTACCCGCTCTTCCGGCACCCCAATGCCCGTGTCGCACACATCAATCTGAACCGTATACAAGGGGGCGACTGCCCGCAGGACCTTGCAGCGTATCAGGACCTCCCCTTCGTGGGTGAACTTGAGGGCGTTGTTGACGAGATTGAGCACGATCTGGCGTAAACGACCGGGATCGCCATTGAGCCGTTGGGGAATTTCTGAGTCCATGAACAGGGCCAGTTCGAGATTCTTCTCCAGCGCCTTGAAACTGAGCATTTCGACGGCGCTCTCCAGGCAGGTGCGGAAGTCGAAGTCGATAAACTCCAGGTCCAGTTTGCCCGCCTCAATCTTGGAAAAGTCCAGGATGTCATTAATGATGAGGAGGAGTGCGTCCGCCGAGCCGCGCATGATATGGGCATACTCGCTCTGCTCCTCGTCGAGTCGGGTTTCCATGAGCAACTCGAGGATACCGATGATCCCATTCATGGGCGTTCGAATTTCATGGCTCATGTTGGCCACGAACATCGTCTTGGCTTCATTGGCCTGCTTTTCGGCCAGAACCATGGCCCGGGCCTGGGCCAGCGCTTCGGTTTCCTGCGCTTCCGTCGGGCGCGACGGGGGTGCTGAGCGGGGCGAAAAACGGACCACAACCGATTGATCCCCCAAGGGAACGAGTCGGGCATTCCACGCGCTCGGATCATCGGACGAGAGATTCGATAGCGTGACAGACTGGGGGCTTGCGAGACTACGGGTCGTGCGCACGGCGGCCAGGAGTTCTAACACGACGTGCTCGGGGAAAAGGGCGCCCAGTGTGGACTCCGTCCTGCTGGCTGAGAGTGGGTGTAACGGGCAATCAGCGGCCTGGGTCGATAGCTGGATTCCGTCGCTGGCATCCAGCCAGATTAAATTCTCCTGCAAGGATTCCAGCAAATGTCGTACGTCTTCGCTCATGAGTCGCTACTAACCCCTCCCATTAAACTCGTGGAAGTTCCCTGTAGAACGTTTCCAGGCGCTCTTCAATCTACACCGCATGTATAGAATCAGGGAATGTATCACTGCACGCAGTCCCTTTCACAACTCCTCTCCGAACAGCATACGAGATTCTAGGGAAATTTACCAGTAGGCCGCGGTGCCCTCACGGCTCAGAACGAAAAATTAACTCATCGGGCAATTGATTCTTGTTGAGATAGGTATCGTGCGTCTTTTCTGATTTCAGATAGTGATCGAAAAAGGCGGTGCTGTAGCCATTGGTAAGGCGATACACGTCTTTCATGGGCAGATAACTCAAGGTCTCCCCGTTGGTGATACGGGTGCCCGTACCGACGCCATCGCCCCAATCCGGATTAATGAGAAACATATCGGAGTAGGAATAGTGGCCGGCATTTTTCATTTCGACCAGGTATTTTGGCGCGTCGGTGGCTTCGAAATAGCTTCGCGCGCCCCTGTTTCCTTTTTCATCGATGGTGTCATCTTCCGTGGCGATAAAAAGAAGCAGGGGACGGCTGCTGGAGGAAGAGAATTCGGGCACCACGGCCGCCATGGGGGCGATGGCATCTATGCGGGAGTCGATTGTGAGGGCAGCCATGGCAGTGAAGCCACCGAATGAGTGACCGGCAACTCCGATACGCTCGTGGTTCACTTTCCCGTGAAAAATGGAGGTAGCATCATTGTTCATGGCGATAAGCTGATCAATGAGAAAAGACACATCCTTCGGACGGTCAATCGCTGCCTGACCCCGGCCTTCCAGATCGTAGGGGATTACCTGGCCCTTGTAGGAGGTTGCGCAGGCATTTCGGGTATGATCAACGGCTGCCACGATGTATCCGTGGCTGGCCATGTGGTCGCACCAGAAGGTGCTCTGGGAGCGCATCCCGCCGTTGCCATGGGAAAAAATCAACAAGGGGAAACTTCCGTCCGCTATTTCTGCACCCCGTACGGCGGTCGAGGTAAAGCGCTCATCAATTTTCGTGATATCGAATTTAAAGGCCATGGTAAGGATGGTATTCATGATGGAATTGTCCCCATCAAGATAAAAGTCGGTAAACTTCGTCGTCGCCTTTCCCGAAGCGGAGGCCGCTGCCGGGTACCAGATTTCGGCAAGTAACGGCCGCGGGCCACCCAGTTTCTCATCGGTTCGTGCGGCGTCTTCCAGCTGGATGGTGGTGACACCCACCGAATAGGGGCCGGGCTGTTCGGGAGCGGGAGCTGCCTGGGAGATGCCCACCGGCAGGCACAGTGCGAAGACAGTCAGTATGCGAGTCATCATGATCAGAAAATCTCTCCAGTAGGGGGCCTTAGCAAGGTATCCTTAATTGGACTCATCCACCTGATTCTGGTTTCGCACGGCGACGACTTGTGCCGCGCGATCCAAGGCTTCTTTCCACGCGCGGGTGGCACGGGGGGAAAGATTGGAAGCCGCAAAGGCGCTGCGGTTTGCCGCCAGCCCTTCGGTAGACGTAATCGACGGGAAAAGACTTCCAAACCACGTGCGAATGCGGTGGGGTTCTGATTCCCAATCAGTGGCACGGACGTGGGCGAGCCAGCGGTCGGCGAAGGGAACACTGAGCTCGGGCCACAAGGCACTTTGAAAGGCTCCGGCGGCCGATCGAAAGTGCAGCGCAGGCGTCGTCGGGTCGGTCAGGAGGCCCCAGTAGGATTCTTTGTTTTCCAACCGAGGGGCGGCCACGCGACAGATTAGCGCGTAGCGTTGTCCCAATGCCGATGGATCCCGTTCCGCTGCCGCGACAATGCGTGGCTCCATATCGGGTGTGTCGAGTACCACAAGTTTATGGAGGATACGCCAATGGCGCTGGAAATCGTCCTCGCTGCGCTCAAGCAGCACTTCCAGACGCGGTCGGGTTTCAGGTCGCGAGGCAAGCCGCACGAAGGCGTCCTGCCAGATGAGTTGCCGGTCACTTCCGTCGGGGGCGGATTCATAGCCGCTCCAAAGTAGCGCTTCCAAGGCCGGCGCAAAACTGCTTCGCTGGCCGGGAGAGAGGAAGTGATAAAACAATTGGCTCGCGTTGCTTCCACCTATCATAAATTGTAGCAGGTCGCTATCCGATTCCAGCGGGGCATTGGCCAGCAAGGTCTCCATCAAACGGTCTGGCCCAAGTTGCTGGTGGCGTACCATGCTGAAGAGGGTGCCCCAGACCATCTGCCGGGTGAACGGATCCTCCAGTTGGGCCAGATGGGCCAAAGCCGTCTGAAAGGACCGGTCATCGAGGAAGAAGAGGCCGTAGTCCATGTCCTGATAATTGGGATAAACGAAATCGGGCGCGCTGGTGTCGTCGAGCCACGGCAGTGATAGGGGCTCTTCGTCGTAGGTGACCGTCTCCTCTCTCGTGAGCACGAGCTTGCCTGACGTGTTCAGGGAGAATAGGCCGATGCGCGTGCGGTGGGGGCCGAGCCGGGGGGTGTTGAGTGCCTGTTGCTTCAATAGCACCGATTCATCGTCCAGGTGTAACGACACCGTTGCGAGCCCTTCCGTCTGGAGCCAGCTTTCTGTCCACTCCGCGAGGTCTACGTTGGCGGCACCGGCGATCTCCGCAATGAATTGGGCGCGGGTCGCGTTTTTCCAGGCGTAGCGTTGGAAGTAGGCCACGACCCCCTGCTGATATGCCGTGTCGCCCACGAAAAAGGCCAACTGCTTCAGGGCGGACGCACCTTTGGCATAGGTAATGCCATCGAAGTTTGCCGTGGCCAATTGGGCCGAGGGTACCGCTGTTTCAATGGGGTGGGTGGTGCTGAGTTGGTCCTGGTAGTAGGCCCAGCCCTTCAAATCATAAAAATCACGCCAGACGGTGTCGGCCGCGCCCATCGCTGCCTGCGCCTGGTAAGAGGAAAAGGTGGCGAAACTTTCGTTGAGCCAAAGGTCATTCCACCAGACCATGGTCACCAAATCGCCAAACCACATGTGGGCCATTTCGTGGAGGAGGGTGTTGTTTCGGCTTCGATAGTCTTCGGCTGTCGCCGGGCCACGAAACAGCATATTCTCGTTCATGGTGACAGCACCGGGATTTTCCATGGCGCCCGCCTGAAGTTCGGGCGCGAAGACATGGTCATATTTCTTGAAGGGGTAGGGGGTTCCAAAGTAGCGGTTGAAGTGGTCTAATCCAGCCTTCGTTTCCTCGAAGAGTCGCGCGTGGTCTACATGTTCCGCCAGCGAAGCCCGGGCGAATATGGCCAGAGGAACGTTGCCCTCCGTGTCAAACCAGGCCTCGTATTCGCCCCCGCCCACAAAGTAGAGATAGGTACTCAATAGCGGGGTCGTTCCAAGCTTTCGGGTGTACCTCTCGTTGTCAGGTTTTCCCGAAACAATGAATTCGTTGCCGATAAGGCGCCAATCTGTAGGCGTTGTCACCGTGGTGCTGAAGCGCGCTTTAATGTCAGGTTGGTCGAAGCACGGGAAAACCCGATGGGCTCCATAGGGCTCCAGATTGGTGTAGAAATACTCCTTGCCATCGACGGGGTCCACCATATGACACAGCCCTTGGCCCGTCTGGCTATAGGCTCCGGTATAGTGGACCGTAATGTCATTCTGACCGGCGCGTAAATAGGTTTCAGGTATGTCAAAGCTCCCCACCCGTCTGGTGAGGTCGTTGACGGTGACGCCGTTGACCCGCACGTCATGCAGCGAATCGGCGACGAGATCGATACTCAATGGCGCATCGGCATGGTGGAGCCGCACGTGGAGGCGTGCCGTCCCCTCGAAGGTGCTGGCTTCTTTTTGAAAGGCGAATGCCAGCTCGTAGAAGACCTCCCTGACCTGAGCGCGGCGGAACTGGGCATACGCTTGCGAGAGGTCATCGGCGTCAACACGAATCGGGACTTCCGAAAAGGCAGGGGTCGGAGCCAGTACGAGCAGCGCGAGGGCAACCAGGCAGGGGCGCATCATAGATTACTGCTTTCGCTGCTGTGCGAGCCAGGCGCATCCCGCGACGGGAATGCCCTCATGGCCCCCTTCGAAGATGGTAACCCGGGCCTCTCCGACGGATTCCCGAAGATGGATGCGCCGACCGTAGTGTTCATCTTCCACCGGTGGGACGGGCGGGACGATTTCCTGTGCCAGCGCATTGATGACGGATTGGGAAACAGGGGAGCCACCCTGACCCTTCGCCACTTCATTGTAGGCGTCAAGGGTGTGGTGGATCGGGACGGAACCCGTGTGGCCATCGTGCACACCGGCGTTCAGGTCGAGGGGGATGCTCTTTGCGTTGGCGATATGGTATTTGGGGGAGCGCGCGTGGATTTCTTTGTCGACGGCGTCGGAACTGCCCGGTGCGCCCCCTACACAGGCCTCCACATCCCTATAATATTTGAGTCCCGCGGCCTTCGTCTCGGCATGCCAATCGGCCAGGTCACTGATACCTACCCAGGCCGATACGGCGGTCCACGTCTCGGGGCTGTGTCCGGCCATGACCATAGACATGTGGCCGCCGCCGGAGCTGCCTGCGAGGTAAACGCGCCGCTCGTCTATCGCATAGCGCGTTTTCATGGCCGCGACGGTGTCGAGGATATCCTGCTTTGCAGCTTCCGAGGCGCAGGCTTCCGGATTAAAGTTGCCCCCACGAAAATGGGGCACAACCACGTGCCAGCCATGGCTCCGGGCAGCCTCTACCCAGGTGTCGGGGTTGTAAGAATTGACGTCCGTGCTCCAGGAGTGGAGGAGGACCAGCAGGGGCTGGGGCCCTTCCTCAGGCGCCGCGTAGTAACGTGCGGGTTGCTCCGTCTTATCGTGGGTGCTGGTGATGGAAAGGGTTTCGTATTCTATGTCGCCGGCGGCCGCGCCAAGAAAAACCAGGGGCATCAACAAATGAAGCATTGCACAATGTTCCTTACAGGGTTGGTTACTCGTCTCGCCATGGTAGTGGCTACTTACCCGCGATATCCAGTGTGCATTTCGCGCGGCGTTTGCATCATCTGGTCGGTGCACCGTACACTCCCCAACGTTCAACAACCTGACGGGAGAAATGTGGGATGAATCGTTTTTTTGTCATAGCCTGTGCCCTTACGCTCATGCTCAGTGGTGCCGTTGCGGGATTCGCCGAAGATACCCTGCACACCGAGCTAGAAGTACTCGACCCGAATTTTGCCGTGGTGGAGCCCGGTGAAAATACGCAGTGGTTCGACGCGCTGAAGATCGGGCTGGAAGGGCAGGGCTGGGCGGAGAATGCCCATCCCTATGATCGTATTCCTGCAAAGGCGGAAGGCGTGATTCCCCCGGCGGTGTGGAGCCTTTCCCGTCATTCGGCAGGCCTGGCCGTACGTTTTGTGTCCGATTCTCCGGAGATATCAGCCCGGTGGTCGGTGCGCGGTGCCAATCTGGCCATGCCCCATATGCCCGCCACGGGCGTGAGTGGATTGGACCTCTATGCGAAGGATGGCGACCAGTGGCGTTGGGTGGCCCAGGGCCGCCCCAGCAAACAGCACGACAACCAGGCCCGGTTGGTCAAGGATGCGCCGGCAGGCCTTCATGAATATATGCTGTATCTTCCCCTTTACAACGGGACGGAGAAACTCGAAATTGGTATCAAGGCAGGCAGCACCCTCGCCAAAGGCCCTGCACGCACGGATGCGCGGCCCATTGTGTTCTATGGCACCTCTATTACCCATGGGGGCTGTGCTTCTCGTCCTGGCATGGCCTATCCCGCTATCGTGGGACAACGCCTCGACCGAGAGACCATAAACCTCGGGTTTTCGGGCAATGGGAAAATGGAAGCCGAAATGGGGACCTTGATTGCCGAGTTGGATGCCAGTGTTTTTGTGTTGGATTGCCTTCCCAACATGAACCCCGAAATGGTAACCGAGCGGGTGGCCCCCTTGGTGAAGATTTTGCGGGCCGCGCACCCGGATACGCCCATTGTGCTGGTCGAGAATATCATCTATCAAAACAGCTGGTTTTATGGCCGGGGCGGACACACCGCAAAAAACGTGGCCTTGCAGGAAGTCTATGCCGGACTCAAGAAAGACGGCGTTAAGGGACTGAGCTATGTGCCGTGTGACAATTTACTGGGCGACGATGGGCTGGGTACGGTAGATGGTACGCACCCAACGGATCTTGGTTTCCTGCGTCAGGCCATTGCCCTTGAGCCAGCGATTCGGAAAGCCCTACCCCGGGAAACGCAGGACCGCGTGCGCTTTCGGGGACGGTTGGTTCGGCAATAGGTCATGTTTTCGCCTCGGTGGTCACGGACGATTCCCAGGTGTGGAACCAGATTCCCTGACTGAGGTCTAATAGAGCAAGTGAACGGTGAGCAAGCCCAAACCCGGAAATCCGGCGGGCTGGATACAGGCCGCGGCGCGGCAAGGAGCATCTCATGACGGATTCCGACCACGTACTCGTATCAACAGCCGACGGGGTGATGACACTCCAGCTCAACCGACTCGACAAAAAAAACGCATTGACCGTCGCCATGTATCAGACCCTGGCGGATAATCTCTTTGCGGCCGATGACGATAGTGCCGTCCGGGTGGTCGTCATACGCGGTGGTGACGACTGTTTCTGTAGCGGTAACGATGTCATGGATTTCATGCAGAATCCACCTGCCGGCGAAGACTCCTCTGTGGGCCAGTTTCTTCGGGCCCTGGCGACGACGAAGAAGCCCTTGGTGGCTATCGTGGATGGCCTGGCCATTGGTATCGGAACCACCATGCTGTTGCATTGTGACTTGGTTTATCTGGGGGAAAAGGCGCGTCTGAAATTGCCCTTTGTCAACCTTGGCCTCTGCCCGGAAGCCGCTTCCAGTTATTTGTTGCCCCGCCTCGTGGGTCCGGCGAAGGCAGCGGAGTTGCTGTTGCTCGGCGAGGAGTTTGGTGCACACGAGGCCGTTAATCTGGGGATCGCCAACGCCGCCTTTCAATCGGAGACTTTGCTGGCCGATGCCATGGTCATGATCCAGAAACTTGTCGCCCAGCCGCCGGAAGCGATTCGTGTAACGAAAGAGCTGATGCGCGGACCCGACAGAGCGGCCATTGCAGCCGTTATGCAAGCGGAATTCGAGCAGTTTATGGGACGGCTCATGTCGCCCGAGGCGGCCGAAGCCTTTCAGGCATTCGCCGAAAAGCGTGCGCCGGATTTTTCCAAGTTTGATTGAGGGGCCGCCTGATTAACGGCTCAGTCCTAGGGAGGGAATGTCGTCCTATGAATAGGAATGTTGGTCGGGGCTTTACCCTCATCGAACTGCTGGTCGTTATTGCGATTATTGGAGTGCTGGCCGCCATACTGCTACCCGCCCTGGCACGGGCACGTGAGGCGACCCGGCGGGCAAGTTGCGCCAATAATTTGAAGCAAATGGGACTCTCCCTACATCTCTATGCCGCTGAAAACCGTGGATACTTCCCACCACGCCAGGTGGAAACCATTACCGGTGCGCTAAGTGTGGAAATGATGTTCAACGGCCCTGCCATGATCCCCGAATACATCAACGACTACGATGTCATCTGGTGTCCCTCCTGGGTGGCGACGAAGGACAACGTGGAACGCTACGATGTGGGAAAGGGCGATGGCGATGGGGTGATCGAACCGGAAGAGATCGGGCAGGAGCCCTACCACTACACCGGATGGCTCCTGATGGAGGATGAGAACATCCTGGGTTCCCTGGTCGGGACGGTAGGGACAGGTATCAATGGGCGTCACGAAGAACCGGAGTTCATGGCAACGCCGTGGGGTGAACTGGCCCTGGCCAACGTGGCCACCGGTGGAGAGGCGAGCCGAGAGGACTTTCAGGTGTCGGCGGCCCATGCCGGTACGCAGGCAGGTGGCGGCGATGTGCTCTTTCGGCTACGCGATGGTATTGAGCGCTTTCTCATCACCGATATCAACAATCCCGCCGCGTCGGCCCAATCCAGCAGCACCGTGCCCCTCATGTGGGATCACGCAACGACCAAGACCATCGATTTCTCCCACATTCCGGGCGGGGGCAATGTGCTCTATCTTGATGGGCACGTGGCCTATCTGCGCTACCCCCACGACCGCTTTTCCATGTCCCTCGACAGCGCGCGCACCTTGGGCCGATACGGAAAACCCTTCGACGGATTTTGATTTTTTCGGACCTCCTCGACAGGCTCGCCTATCGTGTCAAGCATCGGCCATGCGTTCCCATGCGGTGAGGTGCGGCCCCCGGATTTCTTCCCATATATGGTAAGATTTTAACGTGGTCGTCAATAATTTACATTCGGTTGCCCTCGGGTGGCTGGTGCGGCGGGGGAGAGGAGCAGGTAGGATGCAATTGATACAGTGCGGTGGATTGGCGACGATATTCTTTCTGGCCCTGCTTTCCGTTGAGGCCAGGGGCGAGAAACAGGTTGACACCTTCTATGTGGCGACCACGGGGAGCGACTCCACGGGGACGGGGAGCCTCGATCAGCCTTGGGCAACCATCACCATGGCACTCGACTCGGTGGAAGATGGAAGTACCATACTCGTTCGGCCGGGAACCTACTCGGGACGGATTCGTCTCCGAGGGACGTTTTCCCAAGGCGTTGTCGTGCGTTCAGAGGTGCCCTACCAAGCCCAACTACGTCATAGCAGCACCGTCGTTACCTGTTTCGAGGGCCAGGGAATAACGCTGGAGGGTTTTGATATCGCCCACTCCGGTAGCGGGGCAGGGGCGCTCGTCATTCAGGTACAAGATCTTATCGGCGAGCCGGGCGGTTCTGAGCGGGTAAGTCGTATAACTTTTCGAAACAACATTCTCCACGACAGCTACAACAACGATATCCTGAAGATAAATAATGGGGCTGCGAATATCCTTGTGGAAGGTAATATGTTCTACAACCAGGCGGGCTCCGACGAACACATCGACATCAACAGCGTTCGTGACGTGGTCGTTCAAGATAATATTTTCTTCAATGACTTCGCCGGAAGCGGCCGGAGCAACGGAAACGATACCTCCAGCTATATCGTAATTAAAGATAGCAACGGAGATGACGATAGCGAAACGGGTAGTCGCGATATTACCGTCCGGCGAAATGTCTTCCTGAACTGGGAAGGTTCTAGCGGGTCGAATTTTCTGCTGATTGGAGAAGATGGGAACCCATATTTTGAAGCGGATGGGGTGATGGTGGAGAACAATCTCTTTCTCGGGAACTCCGCCCATGTGATGCGGGCTGCCTTCGGCGTAAAAGGAGGTCGGAACGTCACCTTTCGCCACAATACGGTGAGCGGAGACTTGCCTTCGTTGGCCTACGCCATGCGCCTGAATCGGGAAGGGAGCAATCCGGCCAATGAGAACGTACTTTTCTACAATAACATCTGGTCGGACACGACGGGAACCATGGGGGCGGAGAATAGTTCACGTCCCAACGATTTCTCGGATACGGCGCCCGAAGATGTGGCGTCCTTCGAACTAGACTCCAATCTGTACTGGAATGGCGGCGTTGCGATTCCAGAGGATGGGGGGGAACTGATCAATCCTTCGGATGACGTGAATGGTGTTCAGGAAGATCCCTTCTTGTTGGAGCCAGCCACAGTTCGGTTGCCGCGATGGGATTCAGAAACGAATACGTTTTCGGGGGGCGCCACGTCGATTCGCGGGGCCTTCGAATCGTTGGTGTTGACCTACGCACTTCCTGGTGACGGGAGTGCCGCGGTAAATCGCGTCACCAACGACCATTCCCCAGAGGAAGATATATTGGGCGCGCCGCGGCCCCAGGGCGCGCAGGCAGATCGGGGTGCGCTGGAAACCATGGACGCGACAGAAGGCGAAGGTGAAGGTGAAGGTGAAGGCGAAGGCGAAGGCGAAGGCGAAGGCGAAGGCGAAGGCGAAGGCGAA
>JAUIMA010000085.1 GCA_030432675.1 Candidatus Hydrogenedentota bacterium
TTTCGTCGCAACCCAGAAAGAGCAGATCGCGGACCTCGTCGCCATTGAGATCTTCGGCGGCCACGTCCCACACCGGCAGGGTGTTGGGGAGGCTGAAGCTGGTGACTTCAGCGAAACTCATTCCTGAATGAAGCAGAAATGCCAAGACAAACAGGCACCGGATCGTGTTAAACCGTGAAAAAAACCGACTAGACAAACGCATGCTCCTTCTTGGAAAAATTGTCGCCCCTGGGTGCACTACACCCGAAGTACTAGTAAGAGTACGCCGGTATAGACGGCTTGTTACACCCGCTTATTCATTCGCGGCCAAGTTGCTCCATCGATTTAGACGCGTTCCTCATGCTGTCGACTCTTGAAAAGAACGTTTACCTTATTGTTCTTGAAAAACTTTTTCTGGAGGACTTGGGTGCTGGGACTGACTGCGGGAACTCTCGACGCGACCACGTAACACTGGCGCCGCACCCTACCATGACGACGTGAGAAGAGTTTCAAGGTGCTAGACAGTTGCTCGCACGCGTGTTCGATATTTTTTCCCTTCAGCTCGACGTACAGAACTGCATCCAAAGGGGTTCCGATTTCAAAAAGATAGTCGCAACGAATCGTGCTTGCATCGGTGACTACACATCCATCAACCTTCACCTTGCGGATGACCTTGCCGCTTGGATTCAGGACAGCAAACGTTTTCTTATTCTCTTTGGCGGTGACCCGTTGCCCCGATGACTCCGTCACACACTCATCCGGAATACGCACCCTTTTCCCCCGTTTCACGTAATTCGAGCAGTGCTTCGAATTCCCTGCCAAACTCGTCCGAGACCCCGTCGATTGCATTGACGCCGATAAGTTGTTCTTCCTCGTCGAGGATGGAATACAGCACCCCGTCGCGTAGGGTGTAGGCGCTTACATCCGCGTATTTTAGTGTGTAATCCGGATCGATCACTGCAGCCAGCACTTCGGGGCCAACCGCTTCCTTGACCTCGTCCGCAAGTATCAGGTTGTTCAATGCCGCTAATATATAAGGGCTATGCGTGGTGATGAAAAAGTCGAGTTGACGCTGGTTGCTGATTAATCCGAAGAGGGATACAATATCATTTTGGGCCTTCGGATAGAGGTGAGCCTCTGGCTCTTCAATGATGAAACTCGAGTTTTCGGGCATGATAAGGCCCCACGCTGACAAAACTGCGAGCAACGGCAAGGCTTCTTGCTGCCCCGATGATGCGTGCTGCAGCTTCACCCGCCCGTTCGTGCTGAGAATCCAGTCTTCACCCTTGCTGAATAGGTACTGTCCGGCAAGTATGGATTGAATCAATGGCTCCACTTTTTCCTGATTTCCCATGAAATTCGATTTGTAATTCTCTCGCGAGACTTCATACTTGAAACCGAACTCGACTATAAGGTGATCCAAGGGAATCCTCGCCCTGAGCAATGAAAATATGTGCTTTTGTACTGAGGCGAAGTAAGCTCTGCTAGCCGGAATAAACAGGGATGGCTTTCGGGCTTCCCGGAACGGGCTTGCGATTGGAGATACCCGAAGAAAATCGACGAGGGGGTCATATAGGTCTTGATGTGGGTCGCTTTTCAGTTTTGGCAGAATTTGCTTAGAGTCAGAGAATTCTAGGTTGGTTTTTTTAAGAAAGTCCAAATATGCTTCGGAGAAAAGCACATTGGGTTTGCCACTCTCGATATCGCGTTGGAGTAATACGGAAAATTTGGCTGATTTATACTCAATTTGGAACGCGTGATCGTCTCGAGGTACACCGGGAAAGAACTTTGAGAAGGACTCTACGAAAATGTCACACACGGTCTCTTCAAGATCGGCAATCGGTTCACCCTCCGAGTCCTGTATGACTCTTGGGGTGGATTCATCAAAGAACTCTCGAAACAGGTGCAGTAACTTGGCCAAGACGCTCTTGCCACTTGCTTGTGGACCGATGATAACGCAGATCTTGCTTACGTTGAGTTCTGCCTTCTTAATAACCAAGAAGTTTTCGACGCGTAACTGTTCCATGGGAAACCTGTGTTTGTGCCGGAGAACGGGTTTGTCGGGCGTCCAGCGCAAGTGTTTTTAATGCCACCCTTTGTAATGGGGGGCGCTCATACGAGCATAACTATCCTACAGCATCGGTCCCGGATTTCGGAAACAGTTTTAGGGACAGGTGTCCCACATTCTTGGGCGACAATCCCTTACAGGAGTTTATTCATCTTCTGGCGCAGCGCCTCACTCTTCGCCAAGGCGGTTTGGAGCTGGTTGATGCGTGCGTCGTCTTTTTCTTTCTTGGCCGCGTCGAGGGCTTCCACGAGGACATCCGTCATGTCTTTGAGTTGCTCAAAGAGCATTTCGGTCATTTCTTCTTTGGAAGGGAAACGGGTCTTGATGATGGCCCGTTGTCCCATATTGATGCCTGCAGATTCGAAGGTTTGACGGTCGATGGCTTCCCCCATCGCCGGCCCTTCCATCACTTCAATCTGGGCGTGGGGACGGAGGAAGTCCAGTAGTTCTTTGCGGTCCAGTTTTCCGCATTCGGGATCGCGGCGGCAAAATTCGAGCAGGGTATCTACGGGCACCAGGGGGTTACTGGCTTCTCGCAGGTAGTGCAGACACTTCTCTTCAATCTTTTCCAGATTCATTCCAAAACTCCGGGGAAAGGGGATAATATTATCGTGCCGTTGCCCACTCATTACGCGGTGTACTCGCCGCGCAGGGCAAGGGGCAGCACCGCGCATCCGTGGGGTGTGTGGGGTGCTGTCATGGCCTTTCCCTTTTTCGTTGGTGCCTTATCCCGGTGCGACGCATAGAGCTTGCCCCGGGCGAGGGCGTTATTCGTTTTCTTCCAGCAGGTTTGCCGCCGTGATGGCCCACGTGCTCCGATCAACGAGCAGGGTCTTCACTTCATAGGCCTCGAAGGGCACGCGGACTTCCTGGTTCATAAGGGGCAGTTGGATGGTGGCATTGACCGCTTCGCCATGGGTTTCATAGCCGCGGATCACGAGGTTGTCACTGTCTTCCTGCTCCTTGAGGACCGTTAAGACGACGTTATCCGCATCACAGGACAGCATGCTGCCCGAAGGCGGGCGTTTGCCCTGGTGAGCCGATTCCACATGGGCGATGCAGGGGGCATTGTGCTCCCAGGCCCGGCGGGGTGTGTTGGCCGCGCGCCAGTCGCCCCCATGGGGGAGCATCTGAAAGGCCACGTCGTGTCGGCCCTGGTCCATAATGGGCATACGCGTTTCAGGCGTATAGCGGGCCGGATCGTGGTGGGCATAGGCCGGGCTGCGGAGGATGGTCATCCGCATGATACCGCCGCGTACATCAAAGCTGTATTGGCCGTCGTTGAGGATGCTGAGGCCATAGGGTTTCCCGTCGATGGTACCGCTGAGGTCAAACCACTGCTGGCCGGGTTCTTCTTCGCCCTGGTTGTCCCGCACCTGATGGGCGTAAGGGGTTTCGAAGGTGGCCGTGCCGTCGACGATGGTCGTATCAAAGCCCACCTTGAGCATGTGGTAGGTTTCTTGCCAATTCACCGAGAGTTTGCAATCGATGCGCGGTGTGTCGCGGTAGATCGTCAACTCCTGGGTCGCACTCGAATTTCCAAAGCGGGTCTGAATCTGGATGGAGGCAAGCACGTCGCCCTCTTCCACCACCTGGAGGCGTGCCTGGCCGAAACGGCCGGCCTCGATGCGATACTCCTTCACTTCGTGGCTCCACGTGTCGGAGTTGTCCTGGATGACGGATAAGATGAGCCCACCAGTGAGCACATTGACGTCCTGCCCTTTGTCATAGAGACCCGTGATGTGGCCATCATAGGGGTCGAGCTCGATACGCCACCACTGATTTTCCAACCCGGTCCGTGTGGCGGCCAGGGGTACTTCCGTGCGGGCGCTCGAATCGGCCAGTCGTGCGTGGAAAGAGCGGTAGCCCAGCGCGGGCACCTCGGCGAGGAAGGCATAACGCCGTCCGGCGAAGGGCATGCGGCTGAGCGATTCGCCGGTCACTTCCTGCACGGGAATGGGCTTCTCCTGCTCGTCCACCAGGGTAATCGGCGTGTTGGCATTGTCGAGCATGTGAAACGGTGCACCGTGTTCCCGCCGGATGATGGGGGATGCCAGCACGGGTTGGAGGACGGGCCAGGGAAGGGGGTTGAAGACTACCAGTGTGTTGCCTTCGGCCGTCGTGTCGATATCCCGGGCGATGGTCTGAATGGACTCGTTGATGATGGTCTTGGCCCGATGACGGGCGGCACCCAGTTGGTCCCGGGTATCCTCGTAAGAAGATTCGAGACTCGTGCCTGCGATGATGTCGTGGAAGTGGTTGTAGAGCAAATCCTTCCACGATACTTCAAGATCGGCCTTGGGATAGGGATTGGCGCGGAGCAATCCCGCCATGGTGGCGAGGCGCTCGGCCGTGAGGAGGCTATGCTCCACCTGCCGATTCCACCGCTTGACGCCCGCGTGCACACTATAGCAGCCCCGCGCATGGTGCTGGAGCTCGGTCTTGGTCACAGGAAAGCTATCGAGGTCCTTTTCCAGGGATTGATAGAAGCCTTCCAGGGTGGAAAACACGGGCTTGAGGGGGCCGTCTTCTATTTGAAGTGCGAGGATATCGGCAATCGCTGCTTTCGTGGGGCCACCGCCGTGATTACCGACGCCATAAAAGCCGAGAATGTGCGACTGGCCCGGATTCAGCTGGGGGTTGTTGGGGAGTGACTCCATGCGGGCACGGGTCTCGTCCCAGCAGTTGTAGTCCGGGCCCAGGTTGCTCGTGAGGACCCGGCTGCCGTCGGGGGACTCCCACCAGAAGGTGGTACCACCGGGGTAGTCCCGCTCGTCGACGGCCATGGGGCGCATGAAAATGTAGTGGTTCATGCCCAGTCCCTTGAGCAGCTGGGGGAGGTTGCCGGGATGGCCGAAGGTGTCGGGATTGAATCCAATGACGGCTTTCTTTCCAAATTCCTGCTGGAAGAAACGCTGGCCATAGAGCCCCTGGCGCACCAGGGATTCGCCCGATGGGACGTTGCAATCGGGTTCGATCCACATGCCGCCCACGATTTCCCAGCGCCCTTCTTCGATGCGCTGCCGGATCTCTTCAAACATATCCGGGTCGGCGGCCTTTACCCAGGCGTAGAAGCAGGGGCTGCTGGCCGTAAAGGTAAACTCGGGGGTCTCCTTCATGCGATCCAAGGCGCTTCGAAAGGTGGCGCGGACTTCTTCATAGCCTTCGGTCCAGCGCCAGAGCCAGGTAGGGTCGATGTGGCCGTGGCCGATCATATGGAGGGTGTAGGTCGGGGATTCGTTGCTCACGGTATGCTCTCTCAGTTTCCGGTCATGGGATCTGCGTTACTTATTCAGCGGGGAAGAGGTAGTCCGCCAATGCCTGGGCTTCGCTGAAGTCGGGCACGATGATATCCGCGCCGGCCTTGATGAGGCGTTCCCGTTTTTCTTCATCGAGTCCGAAGCCGGCCTTCTCATCGGAAGGAACCCCAATGGCGATGCCGCCGGCGGCCTTGACGTTGCGGATTTCCACCGGTCCGTCGCCCACGGCCATGACTTCGGGGCCGCTCAGCTGGTGCTCTTTGACGAGGTCCTGTATGATTTTTTCTTTGGAGTATTCCTGGAAGGTGCGGAGGGCGCCCCAGATTTCTTTGAAATAGGGGGCGACGCCGAGGACCTTGGCCTCATTGCGCACGTCATCCCGGTCGGTGCCACTGAATACGTAGAGCTCCAGGTCAGCCTTTTTGGAGATAATGTCGAGAAAGTCCGGTGCTCCCTTGACGATGGCCTGCTCGCGGGTCATTTCGCCCGAAGCGAGTTTGGCCAGGCGTTCGCGGACCGGTACCATGAGGCGTTCCAGGTAGATGGCCTTATAGCCCTGGGCGTCGAGGATTTCCGATTCCGGGACGAAACCCTTTTCCTTGATCATTTCGACCAGCCGTTCCATCTGAAGGATGGTCTGAATGCCGGTGGTTTCGTCGATCATAGTGCGCACTTCGGCGTCGATTTCCGGGGTGGGGGCCGTGTTGCCACAGATCATTTCCACGCAGACCGGGTGCATGATATCCTGCCAGCCTTCCCGCAGGATGCTGATGGTACCATCGAAATCGAAAAGGCCATACTTGATTTTGCCGCGTTCGACTTCGTTGATAATTTCAATTTGGGTGCCGGGCAGATAATTTCGGCTCATGCTGAGACTCCTGAACGATGTAGATGGAAATGGTCGGGGAAATATCACAGGGCGATCATCCCGCCGGGCTTCTTTCCCGGGGGAAGAAGGTGCGTGGGTGTCGCTCAAACGCTTTGGGGTTATGTGACAGGGGCCACCTGTCGCTTCGCACGTTGGTTGCGCGAAGGCGCCTATTCTACCATGAATTCCACAAGGCTGTGTACTGACATGGGGGCGAGGTGGGTGCGGCCACCCAGTGGGGGGAGTTCCACGACGAAGGCCGCTTCGGTAACTTCGGCACCCAACTCGGCGATAAGGTGGGAGACCGCCGCCACGGTGCCGCCGGTGGCAAGGAGGTCGTCAATAATTACGACCTTCTGGCCCGGCGAAATGGCATCGCGGTGGATTTCCACGATGGCGGTGCCATATTCCAGGGCGTATTCCCGCGAGAGCGTGTCGCCGGGGAGTTTGCCCTTCTTACGGGCGGTGACAAAGGGGAGGCCCATGTCGTGGGCCAGGGCGGCACCAAAAATAAAGCCCCGGGCATCGACGCCCACGATGGCATCGGGGGGATTGTCGGCGTAGCGTGCCTTGAACAGGCGGATACACTCCTGAAAGGCCTCGGGAACCAGCAGCAGGGTGGTGATGTCTTTGAACTGAATGCCGGGGCTGGGAAAATCGGGCACATTGCGGATGTGTTGGGCGAGATCCATGGCAGGTCTTTCTAACTCAGGCGTAAGATACCCCGATTTTCGGGGGAGGGACTGGAGATAGCGGGATTGGACGGTGCCCAACGCAATCAGGGACGAAAATCATCTTCGTGACTGGCTGCATAGGTCCGGAGCCGCTTCATGACATCTTTTTCTATCTGCCGGATACGTTCCCGGGTAAGCTTGTACATCTTCCCGGTTTCTTCGAGGGTATGGGCTTTGCCGTCATGGAGGCCATAGCGATAGCGAATAATATTGGCTTCCCGTTCCGTCAATTGGCCCATCAACTCTTCCATCTGCTGATCCAACTCGATCTGCTCGATGGCCTTGTCGGTGCGAAGGGGCTCAAGACTCTCGGGAATACCCCGGTCCCCGTCGCCATCGGTGGACTGCATGCGCTCCAACGGGGTGACGACATCGGCAAATTCCTGGAGCCGTTTGGCTTCCGCCACCTTTATCTTAAGCTCTTTGGCGACCGCCTCAATCTCGGGATAGCGGCCTGACTTGATGTACTCTCGTTCTACCAGCTTCTTGTAGCGGGCTACGTTGTCCGTGATATAGACCGGAATGCGGACCGTGCGGCCATGGTTGGAGAGGGAGCGGGTAACCGCCTGTCGGATCCACCAGGTGGCGTAGGTCGAAAACTTGCAGCCCCGATCCGGGTCGTATCGCTCTACGGCTTTCATGAGCCCCAGATTGCCCTCTTCGATGAGATCCATGAGCGGAAGGCCGTAATAAAGATATTTTTTGGCAATACTTACGACAAGGCGGAGGTTGGACACAATGAGGCGACGACGCGCGGCCGCATCGCCCGCTTGGGCAGCTTTGGAAAGGCGAATCTCCTCCGAAGAGGAAAGGAGCGGAATCTTGGAAATCTCCGCCAGATAGGTGCTCAGACCATTTTCACGCGTGTCGGCCATAGGGTCTCTTCAGGGAGGACGTAAAGGTCTTCCCAGTAAGTAGATAAGCAACAGTGACTCGAATAACTGTATTCATCGCCGGTGCCAATTAATACCAGTATCCTCGGGATTGTCACTTAACACGTTCATACGCACCCGGCGGTGGGGATCCCAGACCCAACCAATAGGGGCGAATGGAAATGATCACGACGCTAACAGCTATCCCTAGTGTGGTTTATCTCACCGTGTGGGTTCATAATACATAACCACTCCTAAGGGTTCAAGGCCCATAGTCGAATTACAGAATGCGTAGTATTCTTGATAAGCGCGTTGCTTGTGAGTTTTTTAGTAATCGGGACCAAAACGCCCGGAAACGCAATGGGAGCAATGCGCCTTGACATGGTGACCAGTGGAGCGGGACAATACGGTGTTATGCTTGATCCACACGAACGTTATATGGGCTACGCCATCCGCGAAGCGGCCCGCGCTATGGAAAATGGGGAAGTTCCCGTAGGGTGCGTAATAGTCCACGAGGGGCAGATTATCGCCAAGGCGCACAATCAACGGGAGACCCTGCAGGACCCGACGGCCCACGCCGAAGTGATTGCCATCACGGCGGCGGCGGCGGCACTGGGGAGTTGGCGTCTGGAAAACACCCAGATGTATGTGACGCTCGAGCCCTGTCCCATGTGTGCTGGAGCCATTATTATGTCGCGCATCAAAACGGTTTACTTCGGGGCCACCGATCCGAAGGGTGGTTGTTGCGGAAGTTTGATGAACCTGCTGACCGACGAGCGCTTTAATCACCAGCCGGAGCTTCAGGGAGGACTGATGGCGGAGACCTGCGGCGAAATGCTCTCGACCTTCTTTCGGGAGATTCGGGCTGGGATTCGGGCGCGACAGAATTAGGCTAAACCGTCTCTCGGATATCCCGGTCTAAGCATTGGCGTGTTGTGGCACGCGGGAGCAAAACGGGTTCAACCAGGGAGTGGATTTCATGTCGTTATTTCTGAAACGGGCGCTGGCCGCCATGTGGGCGCTGGTCTTTTTTGTCGGTACGGCCGATGCCCTGCGGGTAGGTGCCGCGTATACGGTGCTGACCCCCAAAGAACCCATGCCCCTTTCGGGTGGCGTGGGCACACCGGCCCCCGCCAAGGGACAACTGGGCGATCTATTCGCACGGGCCATGGTGTTTGAGGCCGGGGAAACGCGGGTGGCCCTGGTAGGGGTCGATTTTCTGGGCTTTCCCGGCGTGCTCAGTGATCAGGTACGTGCAAAGGTGAAGGGCATTCCCGGCACGAATATTCTTATCGGCGCAAGCCACACCCATAGCGGCCCCGACGTCTACGCCTTTCCTGACGGGCAGGGTGGACACCATGGTGACATGGAATATATCGCTTGGGTTGTCGATCAAACCGCAGCGGCCATAAATCAGGCCATCGACAACCTCGAGCCTGCCGTACTCAAGATCAATATGGGCGAGGCGAAGGGGAAGATTGCCTTCAACTACTACGCGCCGCAACTCTATGATCCCCGTTGCAGTGTGATCCAGGCCCTCCGTCCCGATTCGGATAAGGTCATCGCCACCCTTGTTAACTACGCGAGTCACCCGGAAGTACTTGGGTCCAAGCGCGGCATGTTAAGCCCCGATTTTTGCGGTCCGCTCTATGACCGCATCGAAGCAGAAACTGGCGGCATGGCCCTCTTTATGAATGGGGCCCAGGGGGGCATGGTGACGGCCGATAACCGGGATGTGCCGGAAGACACAGAAAGTATGTGGAAAGAGTGTATCCGCATTGGCGAGTTGCTGGCCGATGAGGCCTTGCGTATCGTGGCGGATGCCCCCATCCAGGCCGAGCCTGATGTGTTCTGCGCGTCTGAGCGCCTGACCTTTCCCATTACGAGCCCGCTCATCATCCAGTTGTTTGGTCACTCCGGGTTGGATTACAGCAGTGTGTCGGACGGGGACAGCATTTCCACACAGATGAACCTGGTGAATATTGGGTCGGCCCAGCTGGTCAACATTCCCGGCGAGGCCCTGCCCAACATCGGTTACTATCTGAAGAAAAATATGCCGACGGACCACCCTTTTCTGTTGGGACTGACCAACGATGCGTTTGGCTATATCCTCAGCCGCGTCGATTTTTCCAGCTTTGAGCGCTATGACTACGTTTCGCAGACCAGTCTGGGAGAGGGGACAGGGCCCATCCTGATCGAGCAAATACTGGGTATGGTGGAGCGGTATCCGGGGCCGAAAAAGCCGTAAATCCCGTCTGAAAAATACTTCCGGAAAAACGCCCTGCAACGGTCATCGTTGCAGGGCGTTTGTTCGTTGACCTGTTACGAAGCCGTTACATTAATCCTGTAGAGCATGTGCTAGGGTGGTGCTGTAGCAAAGGAATAGGCACAACGGAGAAGCACAATGGTCATCAAGCAATGGGTGTGGTGGGGAATGTTGATCGTCTGGGGAGGTGGGGTGGCGCTCGCCGATGAATTGCCCACGGATCGCGTTTCCTTTGAGACCTTTGGTGAAGCCCATCGATTCTTGTTTATGGCCGTCCTCGAGGGCTACTACGAAGATGGGGTCAGCCATGCCGACGTGGCCCGGATTCTCCGTCGGGAGGAAGGGAAAGGCTATGACCATTTCATTTACGCCTGTCCGATTTGTACGGCGGTCCAACAGGCCAGTGAGCTCTATGCGAATCGCCCGGAATTGTCCATGTATAAACCGCCCAGTTATCAGGTGAAGGAAGCAACGTTTGGCACGGGGCTCTCGACCGAACTCAGTGCGGGCCTCGCGTCGGAGTCGGTAGAGATTCGTCTGAAGACGATTTTTCAATTGGTCAACACGTGGGTGAACCGGAAGTTGGAACGCTCGCGGCTTAGTGACACCGAGCGCAGCCAACTCATGGCGGAGATGGAGGCGGGGAAAGCGCTTGGGATACGTCGCCTTGCGGGGTATAAGAAGGCGGCGGATGAGGCCATCCTGGATAGTTCAGCACCGGGCTTTGCCACGTTGGATGCGTGCGCCATGTGCAACGGAGCGACCAATTCGGCATTCCAGGGGCTGGAACCCAAGGGTCTCGGAGCCCCTTCTTCCAGTTCGTTGGTTAAAAAGTAAACGATATGTTCCCTGCGGCCTCCCTTAGACAGAATTGGCTTGACATCAACATAGATTTAAACTATAAAGATAGTTGTTGTTTGTGATTGTAGCTAAAATCGACCTGAGGAGTGAATGGGGTTATGGCGGATAGCAAGAAGCGCACGATGAAGGAACTCCCCCCGTTGTCCCGGTTGGAACAGCGGATCATGGGCATCGTATGGAATCTCGGGGAGTGCAGTTCGGCGGAGGTGATTGTCGCGCACAATGAGACCGAGCGATTGGCGGAGACAACTATCCGTACGGTGTTGGCCAACTTGCGGAAGAAGGGCTACATCGAGTTGGTGCCCACCGTAGAGCGGCAGCATAGACTGAAACCGGCGGTGAGTCGGGAGAAGGTGGGGCGGCGTACGCTGCGCGAATTGGTGTCTGGATTTTTTGGCGGGTCTCCCCAGCAAATATTTTCTTATCTCATTAAGGAAGAGCAGCTTAGTGAAGACGATTTAGAGGAATTGCGGCGTCTCATCGAAGAGCGCCAGCAGAAGGGGAAGTGATATGGGTGACGTGGGACTGTTGTTAAACGGACTCTTCGAGGATACCCCATTACTTGGGCGCGTGTTCTTCGTCAGCGTAGAGCTGTGTCTTCTGGCGCCCCTGTTGGCCCTGGCGATAAAGGTAGGGTTGCTGAAGACCTATCGCTTGCAGTCACTCCTGTGGTTTTTCCTGCTCTTGAACGTATTGGTCGGAGTCTTGATGAGGGCACCGATGGACATTACGCTTTGGCGCAATGAGCTGCCAACCGTGCCGACCGTAGTGGCGACCCCGGAAAACGTCTTCCGGCCCCAATTGCGGGAGCGGGTCCGGCAGGCAGATGGGCCCGTCGTGACGGAAGGGGTATTGCGGGACATCAGCACCCCCATGACGCCGCCCCCGGGCATCGCGCCCCCCACGGTGCGCGCATCGGCCCTGCCCCATTGGTGGGCCAGCCTCACGGTGTTTCATGGGATCGGTCTGTGCTGGGCGCTGGGGGTCTTGACCATGCTCTCCTTGCTGGGGGTGGAACGAATCCGACTGACGCGCCTACTCCAGCGGACGGTCGCTCCGTCAGACGCCTTGCTGGCCCAATTTCAGGCCGAGGCGGATCGTATGCGGATGGTGTGGAAGCCAGTACTCCGGGTTACCTGCGATCTGGAAACACCGGCCATTGTCGGCATACTTCGGCCCGTTATTCTTGTGCCCCAATGGCTGGAAAGAGAGGGCACCAAGGGGCAATGGGCGTGGACCTTGCGCCATGAATTGACCCACTGGCGTCATGGGGATACCCTTGCCCAGATGCTGCGGCTGGTGGTGCAGGCCGTGTTCTTCTTCCATCCGGTGGTCTGGTGGGCGGGAAAGCGGTGGGAAGAGGCGGCAGAGTTGGCCTGTGACCGCTCTTTGCTTCGTGACGAACAGGACGCGGTGGGCTATGCCCAGGAATTGTGCGAATTGCTCGGGATGATTGGCAAACGGAAACGCCCCCTCATGTCGACGGGACTTTTCGCCAGCCGGAGTCATATCGGGCGGCGCATCGAGACCCTGTTACGTGATCCCCTGGCGCTGCCCGGGCGACTGGGTACGGGGCGTCGCATCCTGGCGTGCCTGGTGCTTATTGCCATGTTGGGGGTTGAGTTTCGCAGTGCGACCTCCAGCGTCACGCCCGTTTCGCCGGTCCTCAATCAGGTGCTTTCCGGTGCTGCCGAAGGAGAGACCTTGGGCCGTCGGGTACTCCAGTTTCCCGAGGATTATGCTATCGGTACCGTGTCCGTCGGGCGGGAGTCTTTTGATGCCCGCGGTACCGTGCCCATTCCGGAAGGGGCCACCGTTTCCCTTCGGATTAATGATGCCGGTGCGGCGGACCTCTCGGCCCTGTCCACCTTCGGTCCAAACGATATCCAGTCCATTTCCATGAGTCGTACCATGATACAAGATGAGCAGCTGGTCCACCTGCAGGGGCTGACGGGGCTCCAGCGTCTCGCCATGGAAGAAACAGCCATTGGCGATGCCGGTATGCAATATCTCGCAAACCTGACCCAACTTACGCAATTGAATATCGACAGTACGCTGGTGGGTGATGGGGGTATGGCTTACGTGGCCGGTATGACCCGAATGCAGGACCTGGAGTTGAATCGCTCCCTGGTGGGTGATGTGGGCCTGTCCTACATCCGGGACATGAAAGAGCTGACCCACCTCGATATGTGGATGCTCGATATTACGGATGAGGGGATGCAGTACCTGGCGGGCCTGGAGAAGCTCTATGCCCTCGGTCTGGAAGATACCCTGATTACGGATGAGGGCCTCAAATACTTGGAGGGCCTGCCCAACCTCCAGCGCATGAATCTGGAAAACAATAACATTACCGACGCAGGGCTGGCTTCTCTTGTAAAAATTCCGCGGCTTGCTGAAATCAGCCTGGCGGATACCTATCTGACCGACGCCGGTATGGCGCTCCTGGCCACGGCCCCGCACTTACAAGCGGCTATCTTGCCCATCCAGATAAGCCCGGAAGGGTTGAAGGCTCTCGAAGGTACCCCCGTGGGGCACTATGCGGCATCCCATCGGGGTAATCGCAAAGTGGAGGTGGCAATCTCCGGTGAGAATCGTCCGCTGCCCCAGGCCCACTTCCTTTTGGTTGAGGAACTGGGGCCGGGCGATGAAGAGGTCCATGTCTATCGGACGGATGCAAACGGCAAGGCGACCCTTTATCTGCCGAACCGCTCCACCCCCTATCGGCTGCGGGCCTTTGCGGAGGGTTACGTGACCAATGAAGCGGCCTGGTCGGCACCGGCACCGGCCGTATTGTCCCTCAACCTGGAAGCAGCGTCTCGCATGGGCGGACAGGTGGTGGATGGCCGCGGGCGTCCGGTGGCGGGGGTGGCGGTTTCGATTCCGGTGTTGGGCGGGCATAACTGGGATTCCAGTGAGGCCTTGCCCCACGCGGTGGTGACCGACGAAGGGGGCCGCTGGACCTGTGACGTGGTGCCGACGGAGCTGGTGGATTTCTGGGTATCCCTGGATCACCGGGATTTCGCGACCACAACCTACAGCCAGGCCGATTTGCCGCTGGCAGCCCTACGCAACGAAACCGCCGTGCTGGCCATCGCCGATCCCATCGGACTTCCGGGACGTGTAGTCGATGGAAACGGAGCGCCGGTGGAAGGGGCGCGTGTTACCGAGCTGGAGCGCTGGCGGCAGCGTGGGGTTCGGGCCACGGGGCGGGCGGCGGTGAGTGATGAAGCGGGTGCCTTTGAGATAAAACCCATCCGGCCTGGCGAGACGATCTTGAAAGTGGAGGCCCCGGGATACGTGCCCCATTCCCCGTCGGTGAATGTGGAAGCCGACATGGCCCCCCTGGAAATTGTGCTGGAATCTGCGGGCGCATTGCGGGGGAAGGCGGTCTCAGCGGCGAAGGAGCCCCTGGCGGGACTGCAGATTTGGGCCAGCGTCATGGCAGACAATGGCGTCCGACTGGGCAGTTGGCATGGGGAGACCGACGGAGAGGGGCGTTTCGCATGGACGGAAGTGCCTAAGGGCGTCGTGAGTTTGTACTTTCGCCAGGGCGATGGGCAACACCGGGTAGAAGCTGTTGCGATTTCGGATGCGGAGCAGGAGTTTGTGCTTCCCTTCGCGGCTATCGACACCGAGGGTCTGGAGGCCGGTCGTGCCCTGTTGTCCCGCTTTAACGCGGCCCATCGGGAACGTGCGGTGGGCGCGGTGCAGTTTTCCATGCAGGTTACGGAGTTTTTTCAGGAAGGTGAGGCACCTACAGTGCGTCGCTATGAGGTGGCACGGTCGGGTGACGGACGCTATCGGGAAGTGGTGCGCTTTGGCGAAGAGGGTGACGAAAAATTGCCGTGGCGTCATGCCTGGGACGGCACCATGTCGATGCGCCATGGCCACCCGGCTCCCGTTGGGGAGGAGGCGGCCGACCCGGCGCTCTATACCATCGGCCGGGAATTTCTGGAGCCATCGCACCTGGTGACCTTGGATTGGTATCTGCATTTTGTGCGCGATCACTCACCCACGGAACGTTTTGAGGTAATGACGTATAAAGAAAAGGTACTTACCTTGGGTGAGGATGGTGTCGTCGGGATGAAGCTCTGGTTTTCGGACCCGGAGAAACTGCACGTGGAACGCGCCGCCTATTTTGATGAGGAAGGTGGGGAGGTGTTCTCGGTTCAGGTTCAGGAGTGGTTTGAGCACAAGGGGGTGGTCTTCCCCATGGTGGCAGAAGGGACCTATAACTATCCGCTTTTCAAAGGAAGGGCAGAACTTACGTTGACGCCCTTTGAGTCAATCGATACGAAGAATGAAGCGTTCTTGTTGGACCTGGACCCAGGTGGTGCCACGAAGTTACACGACTTGGCCACGGAACAAACCGTGGCCGTGGCTGCGCTGGATGCCCGTTTGATCGCAGAAAACCGGTACCAGGAGGCCCTGTCGCGTTATGGCGCGACCGAATAGAATGGGTGCGTCTGCTGTAGTACCCGTGTCAGTCGTTATTAGGCGTAGTGGTAGTCGGGTTGCG
>JAUIMA010000671.1 GCA_030432675.1 Candidatus Hydrogenedentota bacterium
GCGGGTGTCAACAGCCCTGCGGGTGCTTACGCGACTCGGACGAAAAATCCGCTGTAGACGTCCGATTTTGCTGCAATCGTTTTTACGGGCGCTGTGCGCTTGCTATACTGCGCCCTTCCTTTTTACCAAACGCCTTATTAGGAATGGAACGTATGGACGCCTTACCTCCCTGCCCTGAATGTAATTCTGAATACACCTATGAAGACGTGAGTCTTTATGTCTGCCCCGAGTGTGCCCACGAATGGTCCGCCGAGGCCCCTGCGGAAGAGGCGGGATCGGGCGAAAAAGTCTATCGGGATTCGGCGGGCAATGTGTTGGAAGATGGCGATACGGTGACGGTCATTAAGGATCTCAAGCTGAAAGGATCGGGGGGCGTGGTCAAAATCGGGACCAAGGTGAAGAATATCCGCCTGGTCGATGGGGACCATGATATTGACTGCAAGATTGATGGATTCGGGGCCATGAGCCTTAAGTCGGAGTTCGTGAAGAAGGGGTGATGGTGGAGCGGGGTGACTTGTAAAACCCCCGGACAGTGCTTATAATAGGGGTGATCAAGAAGCGTTGATTGCGGTATCCCCACTATACAGCTCCCATGCGCCCAGTTGGCGTCTGCCGGACGGAATCTGGTGTCTGGCTGCAGGGCATAGGCATGTGCACCACGCAGGCGAAGGGGACCCCAACGCAAGCAGTTAATCCGAACGCGGATTGCATTACCTTAATGTGTATAAGGAGCGAGCCATGTGGACACCAGGAATTGGTGAGTTGGCGATTATCATGATCATCGTGGTGCTGGTTTTCGGTACCGGAAAGCTGAGTGGCGTGGGGAAATCCCTCGGCACGGCCATTCATGATTTCAAGGCTTCGGTGAAGCCGGAAGAAAAAGAAGACGCACCGGCCTCCGATGCGCCTTCGGATGCGGAAAAGTCTGAGTAGACACCGTGTTTTGAGGGCATGTCGTATGCCTTTCCCGGGTGCGGAGGTCTGGAATTGCCAGGCCTCCGGGCACACCCCGCTGGGGGATTCTGCGATGGGATGGAACGCGACATGAGCCCGCTAGCCAGGAATTTTTGCCGCCTTTCGGAGGGTTACATGAAGCTATCAACGGTATTTATCGGCGCCATGCTGGCCATGGCCAGTGTGGGCATCCAGGGCTGCGTCCATGCGCCCCGTGACACGACCGGTTTTGCGCAGAACCACAGCCTTTCGGTGAGCGCCAACTTTAACGACACGTGGCAGGCCGTTAAAGATACCCTCCGCGATAAAGAGCTCGAAATCTATACCCGCGATAAGCGGGGCGCCTTTGTGGCCTATACGCCCATGAAGCGCCGCTATCTGCAACCCAATCGATACCAGTACACCTTCGACATTGAAGCCATCTCGGAGGATGAAACACGTATCGCCCTCGACACCCGCAAGCAATCCTATGGCGTGACCCTGCTGACCTACCCCGGTTGGCACGACCGCAAGACGGCCGATACGCCCCAGTCGCAAGAATTGCTTGATGCCATCCAGGCCAAGCTGGATGGTGCTGTCTCCCCCTGAGGGATGTCACCCCCGAATCGTAAGGTGAACTCCCGCCGTGCGTTCTCAAAACGGGAAGTACTCACTTGACAAAACAATTAAAACTAGTTTAGCACTATTTTTTGCCGTTTTCCGTCGGGGAATATGATACAATTCAGCGTGTACGAAGCCATCGGAGAATGCTGCCTATGTTGTCCCTCATCGAGGTTACCTGCCCCCACTGCTCCGCACAGGGCCAAATCATGCTCCCGCCCTTGGGGGCCATCATTGTCGGGCCCTGCCCCGAATGCCAGGGGATGGTCGCCGTATTCTGTGGCCGCGTCTTGCCCCTGGACAAAGAAATCATGTCTTCCGTTGAGCCTGATGTGAAACGGGCCCACCTGAACGAGGTCCTGGGCAATTTCCTCCACGACCGGGTGGACCGGCTTTTCGGTGCGGACGATCCGGAAGAAGAAATCTCCTACGAACAACTCGACGGGTCCGAAGACGAAGGCGCTGCGGCGCACACGGTGCTGGGGAAGATAGACCCCTATGGCAATGAGCACGATGCGCCTATTTCGCCGGAGGAGTTGGAATCCTTCAAGAATGTGGACCTGCGATTAATCGACAACCCGGACTATTTTAAAGCGATTTTCGACGAATCCTGAGAAATCGGGTATTCGAACGAGATTTTGACGTGTGCGGCTTGAAACAGGACCCCTTTTTTTGCTACTATAGGTCTTGTCAACAACTGACGCGGGGTGGAGCAGTCTGGTAGCTCGTTGGGCTCATAACCCAAAGGTCGTCGGTTCGAATCCGGCCCCCGCTACCAATAGTAAAATCAAGGACTTACGACGATGTCGTAGGTCCTTTTTTTTGTGTCTGGATGGCCCGGAAGTTACTTTCGACGATTCTTAACATAGGGGCGCTATCTCTTCTGATTCATTGGAACTCTCTGGCTTTCCAGAGTACAATGGTCCCGGCGGTATGGTAGCGGAATGAATCCCTATTCCGATGGAGTCGTCTGGCGAAACGGGGGAGTTAATGGCCCAACAAAGCAGCAAAAGTCTTGAAACCTGGATTTGGGATGCCGCGTGCTCTATTCGTGGTGCAAAAGATGCCCCGAAGTACAAGGATTTCATCCTTCCCCTCATTTTTACCAAGCGCCTCTGTGATGTTTTCGATGACGAAATAAACCGCATCGCCACGGAAGTGGGCTCCCGCAAGAAAGCCTTTCAACTCGTCGGGAAAGACAAGAAGCTCGTCCGTTTCTACCTTCCCCTGGAGCCCGCCGACCCCGAAGACACCGTGTGGTCCATCATCCGCA
>JAUIMA010000672.1 GCA_030432675.1 Candidatus Hydrogenedentota bacterium
CGCCATGTGTTGAACAAGAATCTGGAGTTTTTCCAGGGGCTTATGGATAAGGGCGTAGGTCTTACGTGTATCCACTATGCGGTGGAGACAACCAAAGGGGAATGCGGGGACAAGTTCCTGGAATGGTTGGGGGGCTACTTTGAGCCCCACTGGTCGGTAAATCCTCATTGGACTGCCAACTATACGACCCTGCCCGCACACGCGATCACATCGGGTGTTACGCCCTTTGAGATCAACGACGAGTGGTATTTTCACATGCGTTTTGTGGAGGGCATGAACGGAGTCTCGCCTATCCTGACGACCTTGCCGCCCAAGTCGACCATGGCCCGGGAAGATGGTCCGCACAGTGGTAATCCCCACGTTCGGGAAGCCATCGCCAACGGCGAAGAGCAACATATGGCCTGGGCCTATGAACGGCCGGGTGGTGGCCGTAGTTTCGGCTTTACCGGCGCGCACTACCACAAGAGCTGGCAGGATGATAATTTCCGCACGCTGGTCTTGAATGCCATCGTCTGGACAGCGGGGCTCGAGGTTCCTGAAGGAGGCGTGCCTTCGACTACCCCCACGGACGAAGAGATGAAGGCCAATCTCGACGACAAGGGATAAGCACTACGATAGCACGAGAAATGAATGCCCGACGCGGGATTGATTCGCGTCGGGCTTTTTTGTGTGGGATTGAACACATACTCTGTCGAACCGTTAGACAAATAGACACACCTGCGGGAATGGTTTTCGCGGGAAGACGGGAGATTGGTCATGGCGCGTTACGGATTGGTCGGTATGTTGGTGTGGGCGAGTTGCTTTACCCTGGCGGAGGAAAAAGTCAAAGAGGTAGAGAAGCAGGAAGTTTCCGTGGTGCTCTTGGGCACGGTTGTTCCGCTTTATCCCACGCCCGAGGCGGATGAAGCGCAGGGGGTGTCTCCGATTATTCGGGATTTGAACGCATTCGCGGTGCATGAAGTGGTAAAGGAATCCGCGAACCATGTCAACACCAAGGTGGACAAGGTGTTGGTCATTGTGCCAGGTAGGGAGAGTGAGGAGCTTTGGCGGGGTGATACCCATCGTGGTGCGGAGGTGGAGCTCACGGGGCGGTGGAACAAACGGACCCATCAGGTCCGTGTGGAGCGATTCGAAGTCCGAGATCCTATAGACTGGCGAGAGGTTACCCTCGATGCGGGCACCATCACGCTGCAGCAGGAATTGTAAGAAACTGTCGCTTGCGTCCGCAACGCTGCTATCGTTTTGGCGTCTCGGCCAGTTCCAGCGCGCGTTCGTGTTTCTTGCGGGCATTGAGGTTGTCGGGCTGGACGGTGAGGATTTCGCCAAAGTATGCTGCGGCGGCCCCGTAGGCTTCATTGCGGGCGCAAAGGACACCCATATTGTGCAAGATAACCGGCGCGCGGTGTCCGAAGGTGACCGCCGCTTCGACGTGGGTCAATGCCGCTTCCGTTTCACCCCGTGCGAAGGCCATGCGGGCCGACGCGCTGGCAAGATCGTATTGAATCAAGGATACGGTGTAGTCGGCGACGGGCATGGCGGGCAGGGCATTGCGCCACGTCAGGTTGTCGAGGGGGGTGACCTGGGGCGTTTCCTCCGGGCGCAGGGCCTGGAGAAGTAGTCCCGACGGCATCAAACGGGCGTCCAGTCCCCGGGTTGCTTCCTGGGGGTGCAGGAAAAGGGGGCGGTCCGTGTTGCTGAGTACCCAGTTCAGTATTTCTCCGTCGAAGCGTCTCTTGGGGAAGCGCCCCCAGGAATCTTCGCCCGATTCGAGTAAGCCTGGAATGGCTGGGAGATCGAGATAGCCATACTTACGCAACAAGGTTACATCGGGGCGCAGTCCCTCTACGGCTTGCAGGTAGAGGAGCGGGAAGGTCTGGTGGTCCGCCACGGGGACGTAGATTGCGTTTTCGGGGAGGGAGGCCAGGATATTGCGCCCGTAATCCTCCGCGTAGGTGTAGTCATTCTTTCGCACCGAATCGTGAAGGAGGAGGGAGGAAATCAGCAGGGCGACGGCCATGCCCATCACAAATCCACGGAGGTTGCGGTGGCCCGCTCCCAGCCAGGCGAGGGTGCAGGTAATGCCGATGGCCGTGAGGACTTCCGCAGGCAGCAGGAAGACGCGCATGACCCAGTGCCACTCGCGATTCTGCTCAAAATTCTGCATGTAAATGGCAGCGAGCGCCGTCCCGAGGGCCATGGCCGTGAGGAGCAGGGATAGTCCAGGCCGCCTACGGCCCAAGAGTGCGAGTCCCAGGGCACCCGCGAGGGCACCGAGTCCCGCGAAGTCACGAAACCAGAAGGTGAGCATGGTGAGACTTTGACCCGCGAAACGGGCGATGCTTCGGGGATACTGGTCTACCATGAAGCCATATTGGGCGCGGCGAACGACGTCCCACCATCGTTGCAAGGTCTCAGGGTCGCCCCAGTCGATGGCGGGGTCTCGGAGGGAGGCCAGGGGGAGATAGACGTATACGCCCATACCGAGGGCCAGCATAATCCCGGCCTTTATGTAAAAGGTGGGTGTGCGCCGAAGGTCGGGTGGAAGTTGCCAGAATACCATGCCCAGGTAGCAGGGGAGCAGGAGGACCAGGGTGCTGTGGACACCGGTGCTGACACCGAGTAAGAGGACGGTAAGGTAGATTGGAGCGCTCTTTTGAGGGGGCACTTCCTGAAGGCACCGGTAGAGGAGTAGCGCCATGAACAGGGTCGAGAGGGTGTAGACCTCGGCGATGAGGGCATGTTCCCAGAATACCTGCGAGGTGGCCAGGCAGAGGGCCCCCAGTACGGCGGCCCCACGTCGTTGGGTGAGACGGATGCCG
>JAUIMA010000673.1 GCA_030432675.1 Candidatus Hydrogenedentota bacterium
CGCTAAGCGAGATGCTTGCTTCGGGCGGGATTGACTGCGCCATCATCGCCCGTCCACCAACATGTTTCCTTGAGGGTCATCCCGACGTGGTCCGCCTGTTTCCCGACTATCTGGAAATGGAGAAAGAGTATTACGAGACGACCAAGGTCTGGCCGATCATGCATATCATCGCCATGAAGAAGGCCATTCTGGACGAACACCCTTGGGTCGCCCGCAACCTGTTCAACGCCTTTCTTGAATCCAAGCGCCGCAGCCTTGAAAGGCTGTTTGACCCGGCGGTCTCGCGCTATCCCCTGCCTTGGCTCGCTACCTATGCCCGCGAGATGGCTGAACGGTTCGGCAAGGACACTTTCCCCTTCGGCATCGAGGAAAACCGCGCCACGTGGGAGCAGATGGCGCTATACACCTACCAACAAGGCATCGCACACCGTCAGTTCACGCCCGAGGAAATCTTTCCCAAGGGCATCATGACCAAGGTGATCATCTGATGACGCAAGAGGATCGCATATGACCCAATCGCCAGCCTCGGGCGGCCCCGTCTCAGCCGAGATCCGGGCCGATATCGCCGCCGCCAGCCGCATTCTGGCGGCACAGGGCGTCGTCGATGGGTTCGGCCATGTGTCCATGCGCCATCCCGATGCGCCGGACCGCTTTCTGATGCCACGCGCCGTCGCCCCGGCCCTCGTACAGCCCGACGATATCATGGAGTATGATCTGGAGTCCGTGGCCTGCGCGGGTGACGACCGCAAAGGGTTTATCGAACGCTACATCCATTCCGAGATCTACAAGGCCCGTCCCGACATCAACTCGGTCGTGCATAGCCATTCGCCTTCGGTCATCCCCTTTGGGTTGGTGAGCCGCCCGATGCAGGCAATGTTCCACAACGCCGCGTTCCTTGCGACCGGGGTTCCAGTCTTTGACATCCGCGACGACTTTGGCACCACCGACATGCTGGTCTGCGACTGTCCGCGTGGCGTGTCTCTGGCCAAGACGCTGGGGGACAAGAACGTCGCCCTGATGCGGGCCCATGGATCGGTTGCCTGCGGGGCCACCTTGCAAACGGCGGTGTTCCGGGCCGTCTACACCAACGTTGACCCCCAGGGCATCGCGACCGCTGATGCCCCGGACCTCCAACTGGGCTATGCCGAAGGCTACCAGACTGACAAAGCCTCGGCGGCAGGTGCGGCTCCCAGGGAAATCTATTCCGTCAACGACAACAAGTGGAGCGGCGAACATGCCAGTTCCGATCATGAGTTCACATCGGGAATTCTGTTCTCAAATAAGCCGCTGAAATCGGGCGCTACCCTCCTCGATCTGGGCGTGACCGCCCTGGACACCCTCAAGGTTCCGGTGCCGTCCGATTTCGAGGGCAAATCCCTGCGCTGACAATCTTAAAAACGAAAACGCCGGACGAAACCATCTTGGATTCGTCCGGCGTTGTTCGTAGCGAGTAAATTACTTGCCGAAATCCTGATAGCGCTCCACCAATTTGGGCGTTACCGCGCTACTCGCCTTACGCAGCTGGGTCACTTCGTCGTCGGTGGTGATAGCACCCAATTCCAACGTGACCGAGCAACTCTCGTCGGGTTTCAGTGAGCGGAGAAGCCCCTGTGCTTCATCCACATGCTTGCCCTCGACCCCGCAATTACAGGGCTCCAGCCCCACAACGTAGTCTTGTTCACCCAGCATTTTCCACTCGGTGAATCGGGGGAGTGCATCCTGATTGTATCGAACGTAAGCGCCGAACCCGTCTCCGCGCTCAAAGCCGTTGTTGATGATGGCCGCCGTCACAAAGCCATCGGGATCCGCCGCCATATCGTGAAAATACACTTTTTCCGCATAACCATGTTGCGGCCCATCAAAACGATTCCACGATTCCTTCCCATCCCGGGCGATATCATCCCGGGGGGCCACCTGACGACTGGGTGCGATCAATTCCGAACCCGCATCAACCACCGGCCAGCCGAGGTTACAATGGTAAAGGAGCATGTAGGGCGTTTCGCTGAATCCCTCATTGGTGATGCGATCTTCAATCCAAAAGCGCTTCTCTCCGAGTTTCGTATGTACCCGGCGCGTCAAGGTGAGGTTTTCGTGAAAAAGGGCCGTCTGGCGCATGGTGCCTTCCACGGAAATGATGTAGTCGTCCCCTTGCCACTCCTGTGTAACCTTGACGTTGCGGGCCGGCGTGTTGCCGATGCGCCCATGGAGGCCATTGCCCGTGAGCTCACTGCCTTCCTCCGGGGCGCCCACATTGTTCAGCCCACAGGTGGTCACCAGGCCACCAAAATAGCTGCGGAGCCAGCGGATTCCCTCAGCCTCGTAATACTGGGGCGCCACATCACCCGTCGTTGATCGCCATCCCATGGCCTGCCCGTCAAAGGAGGCCGAGGCAATGTCCAGGCAGCGGTCCAGCAATACCGTTACTTCCAGCCCCGTGCCCGTGTGCAAAATGGCGGCGCGGCCAGGCCGTTCGTTGCCGTCATCCAATTGGACCAGGCGCACACCGGCAATCTGGTCCATATTACCCACCCGTCGCCGTAATTCATTGACGGTATACTCTTTTCCGTATAATTCCATGGGGTCTTTTCTCCACGTTGAACCCGGTTGAACGCCTGATATTCGCACAGGGTACGGTGTGGGATGCAAGTTGTCTGTGGGAATGGGATGGACACGGCCAGGAACGCGTCCTGCGATCGGCCGGATTAATAGAGCGAAGTAACTGTCTATTGAGTAAGACTTTACGTAAAAATGGGACCCTGAGGCGCGTCAATCACCACATTTTGCGGTGTCTTCGCTCGAATCGCGGCG
>JAUIMA010000674.1 GCA_030432675.1 Candidatus Hydrogenedentota bacterium
GGATCCCTCATGTTGACCAACCTCTCCACCGAGCAATTGGTGGGCCTCAACGGTGCCGCCTTCACCGATGGTTTTTCCGTCATGGCGTGGGAGGTCATCGCGGCCATGTCGCTCGTGGTGATGGGCCTGTTTTTCCTGCCGCGCTACCTCAAAAGCGGCATTGCCACCATCCCGGAATTCCTGGCGCTCCGTTATGACCGCCACACCCAATCCATCACCAATGTGATCTTTATCTTCGCCTACACCGCGATTCTGTTGCCGATTATCCTGTATACGGGCGCTACGGGCCTCAATGGTATCCTCGACATGCAGGCCCTCACGGGACTCCCCACGGAGTCGGCCACCCTCTGGTTCACCGTGTGGATGGTAGGCATCATCGGGTCCATCTACGCCATCTTCGGCGGCCTGCGCACCGTGGCCGTGTCTGACACGATTAATGGACTGGGCCTGCTGGTGGGCGGCGTGTTGATTACGTGGTTTGGTCTGCGCACCCTGGGGGGCGATGGCGGCTTCTTCCAGGGCCTTGAAACGGTGAAGACGGTTCACCCCGAGAAGCTCAATTCCATCGGTGGGGCGGAACAATCGGTGCCCTTCTCCACCCTCTTTACCGGCGTGCTCTTGCTCAACCTTTTTTACTGGTGCACCAATCAACAGATTATTCAACGGACCTTCGGTGCGAGCAGTCTGAAGGAAGGCCAGAAGGGCGTCCTCCTTGCGGGATTCTTCAAGGTACTCGCGCCGCTGATTCTGGTGTTGCCGGGTGTCATCGCCTATCACCTCTACGCCGCCGACGACATCAAGGCGGATCACGCCTATGGCACCCTGGTGAACAATGTGTTGCCCGCGCCCCTGGTGGGATTCTTCGCGGCGGTGCTGGTGGGGGCCATCCTCAGTTCCTTTAACTCCGCGCTCAACAGCACGTGCACCCTCTTCAGCCTCGGCGTCTACAAGCACTGGATCAAGCCCGATGCCGACCAGGCCCAACTCATCAAGTCGGGCAAAGTCTTCGGCATTGTTATCGCCCTCTCCGCCATGTGCATCGCCCCCGCCCTCGCGGGACAAGAGAGCATCTTCGGCTATTTGCAGCAGATGAATGGCCTCTATTTCATTCCCATTTTTGCGGTCGTGGTTGTGGGCATTGCCAACAGGCGCGTGCCCGCCGCTGCGGCGAATGTGGCGCTGTTACTCGGCTTTGCGGCCATCGCCAGCGGCTACTGGATGCCGGGCTTCAAGGCGCTGGCCGGCACGATGCACGCCTTCCACTACCTGGGACTTGTCTTCGCGATACTGGTCGTCTTGCAACTGGTATGGGCGGCAGTAGCTCCCCGGGAAAGTTCCTGGGAACAGACCGATGCCCAGGCGGTGGACCTCACACCCTGGAAGTTCGCCAAGCCCGTGGGTGCCCTGTTGGTTGCGCTGGTGTTGGTGATTTACGTGTTGCTGGCGGACCTGTCGGTGCTATAGTTTGGAACGGCGTCGGCTGGCTGCCCGGAAATCTTCAAAGGAGAAATCATGAAAAATCTTATTGCACACGTATCGACTGCTGCGCTTGTCTTGATGGTACTTGCAGGCTGCCAGCACACCGTGGCCGCCACGGGAGACGTGAAGCCCATTAAGGCGCTGCTTATCACCGGCGGGTGTTGTCATGACTACGATACCCAAACGAAACTCTTGATAGCGGGCATTGGGAAATACGCCAATGTGGAGTTTGATGTCGTCCAGGAAGGCGAAGGCACCGAGCATGTGCATTCCGTTTTTAAGAAGGAAAACTGGACCCGTGGTTATGACGTCGTCATTCACAATGAATGTTCTGCGGATGTGGGCGATGACGTCGGCAATGCGGTAGCCAAGGAGCATTTTGAATCCGGCACCGGCGCGGTCATGATTCACTGCGCATTCCACACCTTCCGAAAAATGGAGGGGGATGCCTGGCGCGCTACCCTGGGGGCGACGTCCAAGCGGCACACCCACCAGAAGCCCATCACCGTTACCTTCGACGAACCCACCCATCCGATTCTGGTGGGCACCGAAGAATTCGTAACGGGCGACGAAGAACTCTACATCATCGATAAGATTTTTGACCATGCTGTACCGATTGCCACGGGCCACCAGGGCGAGCACACCTATCCCCTCATGTTTGCCAATGAGTATGGGAAGGCCAAGATATTCAGCGTCACGGTGGGGCATAATACGTCTACCTTCGAAATTGACGAATGGATGCATATCGTGGCGAAGGGGCTGCTGTGGTCCTGTGACAAAATAAAAGATGACGGGACGGCAAAGGCGGGCTACGGCCCTCGGTAGCCTTGAATGGGATCTACGTGGTCATCACGTGGTCATAGAGAATGCCAATGAAAGGATCGTGGACATTCCTGTCCGCGGCAAGGTGCCCGCGCCATTTAACACGTGCCGTGGAGTTTCGCAGGCAGCCAGAGCCATCCAGCTATGCACGTTCGAAAGACGTATCGTCGTACCATGAAATCGCGCACTCCCTGGCACGGTAGTTTCTTATACCGCAGACAGGAATGTCCGCGATCCTGAGTTTGGTAACCCTGACCCAGCCCGGTACTCACAATGAGGTGGATCGGAGTGATTCGATTTTCTAACACCAAGAAAGAACGGCAATGAAGTATTACGCTCTTCTATGTGCGCTTACCGTGTTTGCCCTGAGCAGTGTGGCAATTGCCGACGACAAAACTGCCGAGCAAAATCCCCGGGTCATTGTTTCCACCGATATTGGGGGTAGTGACCCCGACGACTTTCAGTCCATGGTCCACTACCTGATCTATGCGGACCGCT
>JAUIMA010000675.1 GCA_030432675.1 Candidatus Hydrogenedentota bacterium
CTGGGAGATCATCGCCTTGCGCTCATCCACGATGCGGGTACCGAAATGTTTTCCGCCCCAATGCTGGGGGGTGCCTGAGGCTGAGAGCGCGTCACTCCAATGGGTGGAAACAACTTGGGCCTCCTCCTCGCGGTGGGCCGCCTCAATGGCCTCGTCAATTCCCATAGGAACGACGCGAAAATCGCTTCGGGCTTGTTCGTCTTCTACGACACTGGCGACACAGATGCTGGCAATCAGTTTGCGTCCCACACGGGCGAGAAGTGGGGTGACCAGATTAAGCCATAGACTCGAAAGCCAAGGGGTCAGAAAGGGCACATTGATGATGCGGCGCGATAGTCCCTGGGAGGCGGCATAGCGAAGCATGAACTCCCGATAGGAAATGACATCGGCCCCGCCAATTTCGTAGGTGCGGTGTTCCGTAAGCGGAATGACCCGCGCCTCTTCCAGGTAGGCAAGCACATCGTCCACTGCGATGGGCTGAGACTTCATGCGCACCCACCGGGGGGCAATCATGATGGGTAGGCGCCGTACCAACGCCCGGACCATTTCGAAGGAGAGGCTGCCTGCCCCGATGACGACAGAAGCCTGAAATTCGATGGTGGGAATGTCAGATTGTCGCAACAGGTCACCGACGGCGTGTCGACTTCGCATGTGTGCGGATCCCGAAGTATCGCCATGACTCAGGCCACCCAGATAGACAATCCGCTGGACACCGGCTTTCCGGGCAGATTCCGCAAAGTTGCGTGCACCCCGAATCTCCATGGATTCAAAGTCCCCCGATTCGTCCAACGCATGGATAAGGTAGTAGGCGGTTTCAATCCCCTGCAGCGCGCTATCGAGGCTTTCGGCATCAGAGACATCCCCATAGATGGTTTCTATGTCCCCATTAAATCGTTGGGCCAGGGCCTCGGGGCGTCGTCCCATGCACCGAACGGCGACGCCTCGGTGGGCAAGCTGTCGTGCCAAACGGCCACCAATATAGCCTGATGCGCCGGTAACCAAGGTGGTGGGAGGACTCATGGGGGATCTCCTTTTACAGAACATGTCGAATAAAATTAGACAAAACTTAGACTAAGTGGTATGCTTTGAGTATACGATACCTTCGCTGATTCAGCAAGTGCTGCGCAGAATACAGTCTAACTTCAACAAAAGGAGCATGTTATGCGATATATTCTTCCTCTCGTGGTGGCAGTGATGGGGCTGTCAGGCTGTCTAACCGGTATTCCTGGAGACCTTCAGGCAGTGGGTAACTTCGAAATAGAAGAGTACACCGGGACCTGGTACGAGCTGTACCGCCTGGATCACCCCTTTGAGCGGGGCCTGAGCCACGTCACGGCAGATTATACGTTGCAGGATGATGGTACGGTACGCGTGGAGAACAACGGTATAAAAGAAGATGGTAGCGTAAGCAATATTGTGGGCCGGGCCGAATTCCTGGGCGACCCGACGGTGGGCAGCCTCAAGGTGTCGTTCTTTGGACCCTTCTTCAGCGGTTACCACATTATTGCGCTCGATGAAAACTACGAGTATGCCATGGTCGCAGGCGGGAATTTTGATTATCTCTGGATTTTATCGCGGACGCCCGAATTGGACGGGGCTATCGTGGACGGACTCATCGCCGACGCAGAAGCCAGCGGCTTTCCGGTGGAAGGGCTGATTATGGTTCCCCAGGATTAGACTGTCGCACGGTTCACATCCAATCGGACCAGCTCAAGCAATTGGTCGTCGGGCAATTCGGTGAGATTTATTTCACTGCCCTCGCTGAGGATTTCATCGGAGAGCTGTCGTTTCTCTTCGATCAGGGTGTCGATACGCTCTTCGATGGTTCCCAACGTGACAAACTTATGGACAAGGACGTTGTTCTTTTGGCCAATGCGGAAGGCGCGGTCGGTGGCCTGATTCTCCACCGCGGGATTCCACCAGCGATCAAAGTGGATCACGTGAGATGCGGCGGTGAGATTGAGTCCTGTGCCGCCAGCCTTGATGGATAGGATGAAAAAGGGAGGTCCCTCTTCCTCCTGAAATCGTTCGACCAGTTCCCGGCGTTTGCCCACACTGGTCCCACCATGAAGGGCAAGTCCACGGCTGCCGAAGACGTTATACAGGTGGTCTTCCAGTGCCGGAATAATTTCACGAAATTGGGTGAAGATGAGCACCCGTTCCTGCCGTTCGGCCAGCTCTTCACAGATTTCGGCCAGCCGCTGAAACTTTCCGCTGTGAAGGGGCTTGTATTCGCCATCCCCCGAAAGTTGGCTGGGGTGGTTACAAATCTGTTTCAACCGCATCAGGGTCTGAAGGACGAGTCCCCTTCGCGACATACCGTCACTACGCTCCAATCCGCGGGTCATGGCATTGACGGTCTTCTGATACAAACGTACCTGAGTTCGGGAAAGATTGCAGAAGCGGGTCGTCTCGGTCTTATCCGGCAGGTCAGAAATAATATTACGATCCGTTTTCAAGCGGCGAAGAATGTAGGGATTAACGAGGCGTCGCAGGGGTGCGTAGTGATCGTGCTCGCGCGCTCGGAGTCCCTTTAGAAAGGTCTTAAACACCGCCGAAGAGCCGAGCAGTCCTTCGTTGAGAAAATCGAAGAGGGACCACAAATCACCGAGGCGATTCTCGATGGGCGTGCCCGATAACGCGACGCGGTGATTCGCCTTGAGCAGCCGCGACGCCTTGGCGACTTGCGAACCGGAGTTCTTAATCATCTGCGCTTCGTCGAGCACGACGTAGTCGAACTGGATCTCCTGCAATTGCAGAATATCACGGCGAACTGTGCCATACGTTGCCA
>JAUIMA010000086.1 GCA_030432675.1 Candidatus Hydrogenedentota bacterium
TTGGTGCCTCGCTCGCCACGACGACTCCGCACCCGTAAGCTCCCCCGCTTCGCTCCTCCGCGTAAGGGTGGCACCCGACGGTACTATTCCTGGCCGGCACGTCAACGTAGAGGCCCATCACAGAGCGTCCGTATCAAGTTTGGTCTGCGGCATGGCCTTTTCGGTAAGCCGCAATAGGAAGAGCGGGTCTCCGTCGTGGTTGTATAGGCGGAACTCATTGTTTTCGTCGCGCAGGACAAGATAGTCCATGTACAGTAGATGGTCCCAATGAATGCTGACGCTTTTCATCGTTGTGAGGTGCACCTCCGTTTTCGTCTTCTTGTCGAGGAGCACCGTGCGGTGCTTTTCGAAGCGGTACCGTTCGCTTCGTTTCATTCTGCGGTAGAGTGGCACTATAAGCACAAGCTGGCCTGCGAGTAACACCCAGTATGCGTAGGTATAGGACTGGGGCAAGGCCGGGAGCCATGGCTCTACAACATAAATGTGCGCAAAGAGGCCAATACAGGCCATGGAAGGCATCAATTCTGAATAGAGCGCCGGAGGCTCAGGGTTCGTTTTTACGGCAGCGGACACCCGAGGCGAACGACGAAGCGTTTTTCTGAGAAATCGGTAGCGCGTAGTCGGCCGAGTAACAGCCCTGGAGCGTGCGGCGTTGGATTTTCGAATCGAGTACATTCGCAGGCGTGGTTCGACGAAATACAGGTAGGAATAGAAGGGCCAAATCGCCATGAGAATGCATGCCAGAAGATCTGAACTGAGGAACACCGCGGTAGTCAGAAACATTCCGACGGGAAAGGCGACTCGTCCGAAAACAATGAGGGGAAAGAAGGACTCGTGAACGCGCAGGCCGACAAATGGGCGTGGAGGCTGCATTGGATGTGGGGCAGCCACTGGTCCATCGAATCGCGTATCGTGAACCCACGCCATCAGTATTCCCTCGAATGAAACGCACTGACATTGAGCAGCGGGGCGTGCATTGCGGCACCATTTCCAAGACGTGAAACGCTGGATTCGGATTCAGTGCTTGTATCAACGTGATTATCGGTGTCGCCCATTTATCTTGACCTGCCGTGTTGTGATGCTGCTACCTTGTAGAAGGGCTACGATAATTCAGCGGGCGATAGAATGCAAGTCGGAAGGAGGGCTTGTTGGTGGGCGCCGTGGGCCAACGTACTGTAGCGCTCTCGAAGAGCAAGTTTCGGGGTGCCACCCTTACGGACGTGAGGGACGAACGGCCTTACGGGTGCATGCTTACCAAGGTGATCTGATTGTGGGGTAACTCGTTGGTGCCACGCTCGCCACGACGACTCCGCACCCGTAAGCTCCCCCGCTTCGCTCCTCCGCGTAAGGGTGGCACCCAGCGGCAATTCTATTTGTCGTGGAGGCTGAGCCTGAAGCGGACTTAGAAGCCACCGCGTGCGCCGTGGAATTGGAGGTTGCCCCGTCCACTACGTACACGTCGGCCATCCAGTCCACCAGGGCGTGAAGCCCCTTGCCCCTACACGTTAAAGCGGAAGTGCATCACGTCGCCGTCTTTGACCACATATTCCTTGCCTTCCACCCGCATGACGCCCGCCGCCTTCGCGCCAGCTTCGCCCTTGTGCTGGACGTAGGCGTCGTAGGCCGTGACTTCGGCGCGGATGAAGCCCCGCTCAAAGTCGGTGTGGATGACGCCGGCGGCCTGGGGGGCCGTGTCACCGTCGTGGATGGTCCAGGCGCGGACTTCTTTGACGCCGGCGGTGAAATAGGCGATGAGGCCCAGGGCGCGGAAGCCCTTGTGAATCACCTGGTCGAGGCCGCTTTCTTCAGCACCAAGATCGGTCAGGAATTCCTGCCGTTCTTCGTCGCTCATGTCGACCATTTCTTCTTCCATCTTGGCGCAGAGTTTCACGACTTCGGCGTTCTCTTTGGCGGCGATTTCGCGGACGATAGCCACGTAGGGGTTGTCTTCCCCGAGTCCGTCCTCGTCTACATTCACGGCATAGATGACGGTCTTAGCCGTGATGAACTTCATTTCCTGCTCCAGTTCGCGGTAAGCATCACTGTCGCGGTCGGGGAAGCTGCTGGCGGGATTGGCGGCCTCGAAGTGTTTGGCGAGCGCCTCTGCCATGTCGAGCTGAGGCTGGAGTTTTTTGTCGGTGCGCACCTGCTTCCGGAGCTTTTCGATGCGTTTTTCAAGTTGCTGGAGGTCGGCCAATAGGAGCTCGGTCTGAATCGTCTCGATATCTTCCTTGGGATCCGGCTTGGCGTTGACGTGGATGATGTTCTCGTCTTCAAAGCAGCGCACCACGTGGACAATGGCCGAGGTCTCTCGGATGTTGCCTAAGAACTGATTGCCCAGGCCTTCGCCGGTGCTGGCGCCCTTGACGAGGCCTGCGATATCGACGAACTCTACGGTCGCGTATTGGACCCGCTGGGGCTTGACGATTTCCACAAGGGCATCGATTCGCGTGTCGGGGACGGGGACGATGGCTTTGTTGGGCTCGATGGTGCAGAAGGGATAGTTGGCGGCTTCCGCATTCTGGGCCTTGGTGAGGGCGTTAAAGGTGGTGCTTTTTCCGACGTTGGGCAGGCCAACAATACCGATACTGAGTGCCATGGGGGAAATCCTTCGTCACGCCGGTGCCCTGGGTCATGGTGGCCTCACCGGGCGTAGTATCGGGTGGGGCAGGGCTGGGTTGGGTGTATTAACGGGCGCGCTGCGACACGCTACCCGACCAGCGTCAGGGTGGCGGGAGAGGTATCAAGCGCAAGGCGGAGATTGTAGCACGAGGCCACCGGAGCGGGCAAGAATCGGCGGCGTTCCACCGGACGCGTCGACCGGGCATTCAAAGGCGTTCCCGGGCCCTGGAAAGTGCCTTGAAAACCCGGTGTGGAGGGGTTCCAGGATGAACCGGAACGGGCTTCTTAGGTATAGTTGTCGCGGAGGGACCTATGAGTGAAACATTGGTCAACTACGTCGTAGGTGCCACGGATGCGCAACTACTGGCGTTAAGTCTGGAAGATATCGCCCTGAGTCAGGCGTGGTATGCGTCCTATCAGGGCGTCGAATCTATACGGGAGAGCTGTGTCGCTTTGCCCGGGCGGGTGGCCCAGTGGACGGCAGACAAGCAGGATGCGGGCCGAAGTACGCACGGTGCCCGCCAGCAACCCATCTTACGTAGTGTCCTGGACCGGCTACTGGAGAAGGGCCCGGAAGTACTCGCACGGGATGAACTGGACTTTCTCTTTTTTGCCTACGAGCTGATAGAGCGCACCTCGTCCCGAAACCAGTTTCAGCGTCCCCTGGAGCTGATGGCGCCCAAAATGGAGGCAATTAAGTCCTTACGCGAAAGTCGGGAACCGGTCCGAGGACTACCAGCCGTGCTGAAGCATGTGGGGGTGGCGACGGAAGCCAGCATTCTGGCTGCGACGCGGCGGACCATCGGAAATTTTGGGGGTCTTGCCCTTTCCTTTCGTGGCCCCGTGTTGCGTCATGGTGGCTCGCTGAAGATTATCGGGGATATACCCGACGGTGCCGCCGTCGTGGTGGAAGGCGACGCCTGCTACGTGGCGGGCTACGTGTTGGGCAATCTCCTGGTCAGTGGACACACGGAAGTGCGTGAGAATATTTCCGGTTTGCTTATCACCCAGCGGGGCAATATTCGGGCCCGTGGAATTGTGAATCGGGCGACGGTCATTGCCAAATTGGGGCGCATTCGAATCGGAACCGCGGAAGGGCCGGATCTGGTCTATGCGGGTACCCAATTGCGCATTGATGAGCGTACCCGTCTCGGTCACTACCTGGCACCCCGTATTCGCGTGGATGGAGAAGTTACCGGAGGTGAATTTGCGGTGACTACGCGCCTGCAGTCGGTCCGTTTTAACCACACGGATCATCAACCTGTCGCTATCATCTTACGTAACGAGTTGGTCGCAGAAGATTATGGCGAAACCCTGCCCCGGGATGCCCACTCTCTGCAGCGCTCCGCTAAAAAGCTGCGCAATCGTATTGCCCACCTCCATCAGATGATGTCCGTTCAACAGGAGGAGGCCGAGCACTACGCCAGCACGGCGCTCCTATATATTTGCAGTGGTAAGGAATCCCAACAGGAGCTTCAGGCCGGTGATTCACTCAAGCGTCGTCGGGCCTTCCTCATTCGAATGTTGACGGGCGTGCATCTCCTGTCCGTGTCGCTAAACGAGCGGCTTCAACAGTTGGAATTCTGTGGTGAGTCTGGAAGCTCGGCCGCCATTGCGGCGGAACGTTCGATTCAGTCTGTGCTCTCGGAAGTGAGCAAGGAATTATCTCAATTGAAGATTGAAGGGGATTTCCCCGAAGAGTTGGACAGGGAGTGGAGTGAGCTCATGGCGCTGCACGCAGCTTCGTCACGCAGAGTATCCGAGAGCACTCTCTCCCAGGCAATTCTACGGTTTAATGAAGCACGAAAGGCGTGGCGAGGTGAACTCGATGCGTTGGATCGTCAAACGAAGCAGCTGCAGGAAAATCTTACGCGCGACGCCACCCGAAAATCCCTTGTGGAGCGCGCCCAGGCGGATGGCACGAGTCAGACGGCCCTGGCCCAGTTGATTCGGGCGGCCAAGCAGCGGGGCGTGGATGATCCGGTAATGCAGCGGGTCATGACCCCCTTCATGAAACGCATGCTTACCCTCATGCAGAAACGGAATCAATGGGTAGAGCGTTATCGAAAAGAAGCCGGCGAGCGGCGGGCGGAAATGACGGAGATTCAAAATCGATTGCTTGATGAATTCAGCATCAGTGCAACGGTCCCTGTCGATGCCTTGGAGGTGCGGGGAAGGTTCCAAGCGGGGGTTCAATTGTTTGTTGACCAGATACACCCGGTTCCATCGGGTGTTGAGCGGGGGACAGCGTTGGTGACACCGGACACCGGAAACGAAGTCTGGAAGTATACCGTGGAAAACGGTGCAATCGTGCGCGTGGACGAAGCGTGAAAAATGGTGCCCCGAACAGGAATCGAACCTGTATCCTTCGCTTAGGAGGCGAATGTTCTATCCGTTGAACTATCGGGGCCACCGTAGAAATCAAAGGCCGAAGTCTACTTAAATTGCGGCATCGGATACAACTTTTCGGGTCTGAGAGGCCCGTGCAGGGCCCTTTGGGAACCCGCCCCCGGGGCTTCACTTGCGAAGTCCACTGAGGGATCGTATGCTACCCGTTTGGGGGCACAAAGAATGATGACGGAATTTCCGAAAGGACAGAGAAAACCATGGTGATATTCTTTCTGAGTGTGGGCCTTGCCTTGGGCATGTCGGCCATCTGCTCTCTGCTCGAAGCAACCCTGTTGAGTTATACGCCCAGCCAGGTAGCCGCACTCGAGAGCACTCGGCCCCGTCTGGGCCGAATCTGGCGCAAGTTCAAGGATAATATCGAGAAGCCCATCGCGGTGATTCTGGTAGTCAATACGACGGCCCACACGGTGGGCGCGACTATGGCGGGGGCCCAGTTCGAGAAGGCATTTGGCACCAATGGCCTCCTCATTTTCTCCGTTGTCTTCACCTACCTCATGCTCCAGTTTACGGAAATTCTTCCCAAGACGCTGGGCGTGCGCTACAGCGGGGTCATCGCTCCGTTTATCGCTCCGCTGCTTGCGTTCCTGATACGTGTACTTTCACCGGTACTCTGGCTGGTGCAGTTTGTAAACCGGCCTTTTTCCCGGGGGGAGGAGGAAGGAGAAGACACGACCTTGCAGGAGATTGCCGCCTTGGCGTCTACGGCCACGATGATGGATCCCCAGCAGTCCCGCATGATTCAGGCGGCCTCCGAGTTGGAAAAACTCTATGTGCGCCAGATCATGACCCCTCGTACTGAGGTGGTGCATCTGTTGACGACCCAAAGTACGGAGGAGATTCTCGCACTGCTGAAGAGTGCGGCCCATACGCGGCTTCCCCTCTGTGAGGGCAGTATCGACAAGGTCGTCGGTATGGTTCATACAAAGGACTTCGTCAAATCTCTCGATCTGACGCCTGGTCGTTTTAATATTGCATCGACAAACACGGAAAACGGGGGCGTGGAGGTCCAGGAAAGTGGGCCGGGCACCGAGTTGCATGTATTTGGCGCGGGCATTGTGGATCTCAATGCGATGAAACGGGAAGTCCTCTTTTTGCCCGAGCACACGAGCCTGCTACAGGCCCTCCGCCGATTTCAGGCGGAGCGGTTACATCTGGCTGTCGTTTTGGATGAGTATGGCGCGACATCGGGTATTGTGACCTTGGAAGACGTATTGGAGGAGATGGTGGGCGATATTGATGATGAGTTTGATGCGTCGACCAGTGAGATGATTAAGGAGACGGGGGACGGTTTTCGTATCAATGGGCGTTGTCCCTTACACGAACTGGTGCAGCGCGTACCGGATTTGGGAATCGACCACAATGCCGAAGTGTCTGATACGGTCGGCGGCTATGTGTCTCAATTGATCGGTCATTTGCCTCACACGGGCGAAGTCGTTGAAACCCCGGAATTCCGCTGGAAGATAACGTCGGCCGACATGCGACGTGTCCGGGAGGTGACCTTGACGCCCATCGCACCCGCAGCGGATGTGCCAGAAGGCGGTGAAGCGGGGTGATGTGTCGCCCTGGCGCGATGGGGTGGGTTGCTCAGTCTCCCATGACGGTAACGATTATGCGCCGCTCGCGGGGTTTGATATCGCATTCCAAGTGAAAGATTTGCTGCCAGGTGCCCAGAATCATGATGCCCTCGCGAATCGGTACGGTGAGATCAGGGCCCAAGGTGGTGGCCTGCAAGTGAGAATGACCGTTCCCATCGTGCCAGGTCTGCTCGTGGCCATAGTGGCGACTGGGCGGAAACAGCCGCCCCATCTCTGTGGGCAGGTCGTGCACGAGGCCGGGCTCAAATTCAATACACCCAATGCTCGCCGTGCTGCCCACGTTAAAGATATGGACCGTCCCGACGCGGATGTCTGACTGTCGAACGATTTTCGCCACGTCTTCGGTGAGGTCATGCATTTCGCCTTCCACCGACGTGGATAGCGTGATGGTGTCCTGATAGGTCATGGTATCCTCCTTTGCGTCGGCACCATCATAGGAAATCGGCCGATGCAATGCTACAATGAGGGAGAGGCACCCGTAGCCCGACCCGTGGGAGGCACGTCATGACCAAAGCGATGCTCGGCCTGAAAGAGCTGCTTGAGGACCACACTGCACCCGGTGCAGAGGCCCTCGTACGGGCAGAGAAGGATGGGGCCGTTCGGTGTCTTGCCTGCGGGCACCGATGCCTCGTGCGCGAAGGCCGCGCAGGGGTCTGTAAAGTGCGTTTTAATCGGGATGGGGCGCTTCGTGTGCCCTCCGGTTACGTGGCGGGATTACAATGCGATCCCATTGAAAAAAAGCCGTTCTACCACGCCTTTCCCGGGCGTGACGCCTTATCGTTTGGAATGCTGGGGTGCGACCTTCACTGCGCTTATTGCCAGAATTGGGTGACCAGCCAGGCACTGCGGGACGAGGTCGCAGTTTCCATGCCGCAATTTGTCACTCCCCGAGACCTGGTGATGAAGGCGGTAGAACGGGAAGCACCGGTCATTGTCAGTACCTACAACGAACCCCTGATTACCGCCGATTGGGCTGCGGAAGTCTTCGAAGAGGCACTGAAGGCCGAGCTGGTCTGCGGATTTGTCAGCAACGGGAACGCGACTCCGGAAGTACTGGCCTTTCTCAAGCCCTACGTTTCGCTCTACAAGGTAGACCTGAAGGGATTTCGGGAGCGCTCCTATCGGGCGTTGGGCTGTAAGCTTCATTCGGTGCTGGATTCCATCGGAGAATTACACGCCATGGGGTTTTGGGTGGAAATCGTCACACTTATCATTCCCGACTTTAACGACTCGGACGAAGAGCTGGGGGAAATGGCACACTTCCTGGCCGGTATTTCGAAAGATATTCCGTGGCATGTGACGGCTTTTCATCCGGACTACAAAATGAACGATACGGATCGTACCTCTGCGGCGACACTAACACGTGCCTGGCAGCTGGGGAAAGAGGCTGGACTGAATTTCGTGTATCCGGGAAACCTGCCGGGGAGGGTGGGAGAACGGGAGAATACCTGCTGTGCCCAATGCGGCACGACACTCATTCGACGGCATGGTTTTTATGTGGTCGAAAACCGAATGCAAGGTGGGACGTGCCCGAACTGCGCGCAGACGGTCCCCGGCGTGTGGGAGCAGACCCCTCCCCGCGAAAGCACCGGATCCGGTGTCCCCAAACCGATCTACCTCTGAAGAATGTAATCCCTGCCGTTATGCGAGCACGATGCCGGGGGCTACTTCCGGATTGCAGGCCGGGCACAAGCCACGAAAGATCACCTGGGCCTCGTCGACCGCGAAGCCGGGGCCGGGAAGGGCAGGATTCAAGCAGGGCTTTACGTCCTTTGCACAGGGTACGTCAATAATGTCGCCGCAGTTACGACAGACAAAGTGATGATGCCATGTGTCACTTGCTTCATAGAATGCGCGACCAGGCCCGGCGTCGCTGAGCATGATTAGCCCGGCGTTGGTCAGGTCATGGAGCACGTTGAAGACCGAGGCACGGGACATGCCCCCTTTGTCGGCACTCAACTGCTGGGCCAAATCATCGGCACTGTGATGACCCCCGAGCGACTGGAGCAGATTGAAGACCCGAACGCGGGGACCGGTTACCCGAAGGCCGGCCCCGCGCAGACGAGATTCAATGGTATCTTCTAGCTGTTTTCCGCTTGCAGCATCCACAAGGTTTTCTCCAGCCCCGCTGTCGCGCCAATCAGCAAATCAGCACTGACCGCATCCAGTTCTTCCAAAAGGACAATGCGCTCGCGTATGCGGGTTACAACCGCCGCGATGCGTTCGTTCAAGGCGACCACCAGATCGCGCTTCTGAACGAAGGTGGTGGGCAGGGGGTCCACCTGTGCGTGCGCTGCCACATAGTCTACCTGACCCCGGGGCAAAACCCCTACTGCCAACATCCGCTCAGCCGTGGTATCGGTTAAACCGTCAAGCTCGGCAGCGAGTTCATCCATGTAGACATGGAAGGAGCGAAATTCGGGTCCCACAACGGCCCAGTGCGCCTGTTGCACGACGGAAGCAAGGCTCAAATAGTCAACCACGGTTTCCTGCAGCGGAGCGGCGACCGCTTCGGCGATATCTTGAGGTAAGGTTTGTGATTTAATGGTCATCGGTCAAATCCTCCTTTTGTTTGGACTGAATACAATATAGCACGCTTTTTGTATTTTGTAAAATATGGAGGTGGGGCGGGCGTGGCACTTTCGCAGGGCTGCTCGGGTAAGCATCCCGGATAGCACTTAACGAAAATGGGCGACGGATACCTCGGTATCCGTCGCCCGTTGTTCTATAGGGATATGCCTCTGGGGACTAATCTTCTTGAAGGTGGATGGGACTGCTTCCTCGGCGACTGTGCAACGCCTTTTCCCGTTCCGCCATCATGCGGTCGGCGATTTTTTTCACGTGACGCCGCAGCCACATGGCCGTCTGGCTATGGGTCGTGTAATCGGCGGGGCCATTGGCATCGACCCGATCGGCCTGCAGTAACTCATCGACCTGGGCAAACTGGGATTCGGAACCCTGCTGATAAACAGCATAGGCGAGTCCGCCGTGTTTACGTACCACGGAGAAACTGGGAATGTCGCTGGGGCCGTCTGCCACATAAATCATATTCTTCATGGGGACGCGGCGGTCCTCTTCCGGAATCAGGTCGTTCACAGACACGTTTTTCAGTTTGTGGACCCCCTTGTTGATTTCAAAGATGGCCCGGGTCTTGGTCGTATTATCGAGAAAGCCGGCAATCTGGGCGATGGGGCCCGACTCCGGAACGCCACTCAAATCGGCTCCGGGACGGGCCGGTGATTCGATAAACTCCGAGGCCCAGATACCGCTCAGGTGTTGGGCGATTTTTGAGCCACGTATCATTTCAGTCAGTCCGGTGCTGACCACGTAATGTTCGAGACGCAGGTCACCTTCCCGATACTCGGGTGCCTCCAAGACCGCTTGGAGCTCGGTGAACAACTCCGGGATGCCGGGGAAGAAGTCGATTTCCGCGCCCAGTTCCCGCAAGCGGGCGTTGCACAGGTCGGGCATAATGCCTTCGTTCACATACGTAAGCAGATGACACAGGTAGCTTGTGTCCGGTTGAATCGAGATCCCCGCCCGCTTGTAGTAGTCCGGCAAGGCGTTAACTTCATTCCAGAATTGCTTTTCATCGACGTCATAGGCCCGGAACAGGGGGGCCTGCATGTATTTGGGTGACAGGGTCTTGTCAAAGTCCCAAATGATGGCAATAATATTCTGTAGGAATAATCCCTTGTCACTCATGGCGTGACTCCCGTTTCGTGACTACACCGTCGTGGGGTCGAGTGCCGTCAGGATTTCGAGCACACGCTCGGGGCTGAGTTCATCGTCTACCATGCCCGTTGCAACCACGTCGGGATAGAGCACCGCTTCACCAAGTTTGGCAAAGTAGTCGTTCTTCGCAGCGACGGTGGGGAAGTGGTGCTTGGCCCAATTGCTGAGGTAGCCCAGCCCGGCCGCACTCTGGAGCACGGTGTGGCCGTGAAGAATGAAGGCGCCTCGCTGGAAGGTGTCAAAGAGGGGGGCCATCTCGGGGGTGTCGAAGTCATCGACGAAGCGCTGCCCGAAGGCGTTGAGTTCCGTTCCTACCATGACGGGCAAATCGCGTTTGTTCGCCACGTCGACGACCTTGTGGAGTTCCTCTACTTTACGGGCCTTCACCTCGGCATCAGAAATATTCCAGTTGCGATCGGGGATGATATTCAGCGCGGCCACGCCTTTGCTCATGGCCAGGTCGAGGAGCTCCTCGATGGCTTCTTCCCCCTCGGAGGTGCCGTCGAGCCAGGTATGCATGGGAAATCCGCCTGCCTGAATCGCAAACTGATTGACTTGCTCCATGGCCGGGAAATCTTTGCCGTCGGGCTGTACATACCCTACGCCACCCGATTTCATCGTTTTCGAGCGAATGAGGCCCTGCAGGGCCGGGCCGTCGTCGAGGATGGCCGAAACTTTCTCTACGGGCGTGCTCAGCTTTTCGGACCAGAAGGCCGCCCGTTCTCCGGCGTCGGGGAACTGGCTTTCCGCTTTGGTGACGTAGGACACACAGACGTGGCGTTCGGTGGCGTTGCCGTTGGGCGTGAGGGGCATGACGTCCGCTTCGAAGTCCAGGACGACGGGGTCCAGAAAACCATTGACCCGCTCCACGAGGCCCCGGGTACGCCCTTGCGAGATGGACTTCAGCTCCGTGACGAGGGAGGCGTCTTTCACTTGGGTGGTGGTGAGGCCCGAGGCCATGTGGTAGCAAATGCCGGGCTCTCCGGGGGAGTTTATGACCCGGTCGCCAAATTCAGGGATATAGATGCGTGTTTCCATACCCGCTCCGGCGCGGATGCCGAGGATTTTGCAGGCGCCCAGAAACTCATCGATGCCGTCGACGACATCGAAATCCACGATACTCAGGGCGGAAAGGCCCTGGCAACGGGCAAGCCAAGCCAGCGAGGTCGGGGAATAACCATAGCCGCTGAAGGAGAAAAAGGAGTGGCAGTGGAGGTTGAAGGCTTTCGCAGGCTCGGGGAGTTCAATGGCACCCTCCGCGACCAGATCCAGGAGTTCATCCAGGGCGGCTTCCCGTTTATCGGCGTCAAAGTCGTTGAGCTGGGCTTCCAGGGCAAGGCGTTGGTCGGACATGGTGTGGGGGAGATCCTATGGTGGTGATGTGGCCCTAGTGGCCGATAGAGAAAGATGGAAGGCTTTGGGGTCAAGCCCCTATTGTATCGCGTTGGGGAGGGGGGTTGCATCTGTGGACGTGGTGGACGAGGTGGACGAGGTGGACGAGGTGGACGAGGTGGACGAGGTGGACGAGGTGGACGTGGTAGAGTAGTGGCACAATTTTGTCCAGATAGTCCACCACGTCCACTATGTCCACAAAATAAGGGAGGCTAGCTCGATGTCCAGCAACGGAGGTGAAACCCCACAGAAAGAGCCCCTAATCCCTAAACACGGTGGCTACCGAAAACTCAAAAGCTTCCAGGTCGCCCAACTCGTCTACGACGTGACCACCCGCTTCTGTGACCGCTACATCGACAAGCGCAGTCGGACCCACGACCAAATGGTCCAGGCGGCACGCTCTGGGGTGCAAAATATCGCCGAGGGTAGCCAGGCCTCCGGTACCTCCAAGAAGTTCGAGTTGAAACTGACCAGCGTCGCCCGGGCGAGCCTGGAAGAGCTGCGGCTCGACTACGAAGACTTTCTTCGACAACGAGGCCTATCCCAGTGGGACCGCGCCGATCTCCGACGGCAAGCCCTAATTGACCACCGGCCCCGAACCGCCGACGAAGTGGCCACTTGGGTCAAAGATGTCCACGACGATTTCCGCCAGACCAATTCGGCGCCCCTGTCCACTTCGTCCACTCAGTCCACCCCGTCCACAAAGTCCACAGCCCCACCAACCTACCCCGAGCTCGCCGCCAACGCAGCTCTGATCCTCATCGCCGTAGCCTGCGGCCTCCTAGACCGCCAACTTGCCGCTCAAAGCGAAGCCTTCGAAAACGAAGGCGGTTTCACCGAGCGTCTCTACCATCGACGCCAGGGAGCCAGAAAGAATCTGTAGCCTGGTTACGGCACCAACACCACCTTCCCCGTGCTCTTGCGGTCCTCGATAAACTGATGGGCCTCGGCCGCTTTTTCGAGGGGAAACTCGTGTTTCGCGATGACCGTGAGCTTGTCTTCCATGAGCCAGGTGTGCAGGTCTCGGATGGCGCTGGCCATGGCTACGGTGTCGCTTGTGTAGGCCATGAGGTGCATACCCGCCACAATCCAGTTGTTGGCAAGAAGGTGAACCGCCTGGATGGCCTGGGGCTGCTTGCTGGCTACGCCGAGGGTGACGAGCATACCGCGGGTCTTGAGGCATTTCAGACTCTTCTCAAAGACGTCCCCGCCCACCGATTCGATGACCAGATCACAGCCCTTGCCGCCGGTGATGGACTTTACCTCGGCACGGAAATCCTGCTCCGTGTAGTTGATGGGGTGGTGGCATCCCAAAGATTCAATCAGGGCGCATTTCTCCGCCGTGCTGGCCGTACCAATCACAGTCGCCCCCACATTGCGGGCCACCTGAACCATCTGGGTTCCCAATCCGCCGGCCGCCGCCTGAATGAGCACGGTTTGTCCTTCAGAGAGCTGTCCCAGGGTGAGGAGCGCGTGGTAGGCCGTGAGGTACTGGCAGGGGATAGCGGCGGCCTGATGAAAACTCAATTGGCTCGGCTTGGGCATGACTTGCCACGATTGGGCCACCACGTATTCGCTGTACCCGGACGAACAGAAGGACATGACCTCATCGCCCACCTTCCACTGGGTGATGTCGGCACCGACCTTTTCCACGACACCCGAAACCTCGAAGCCGGCGCCGTAGGGGGCTTTGGGGCCGCCGGGATAGAGCCCGTCGCGCTGCATGATATCGGCATAGTTGATGCCACAGGCGGCTACCTTGATTAAGACCTCGTTGGCCGCGGGTTCCGGTTGGGGCACATCCCGGACTTCGAGGACTTCGGTGCCGCCAAAAGCGGTGACAATGACAGATTTCATGGGAGTTCTCCGTAGGGGTGGATTTAGTGCTAAACGCCTAAGCTCAGTGGGATGTCGAACAGGCCATTGGGAACTTGGACCCGATTTCCGCCCTGTTCGTGTCAGGGGTATGCATTGCCCCGTATAGGGGTGAAGCGCACACAGCGACGATATCATGAGAATTTAACATAACATACATGATGGCCTTGCATGGGGGGCATAGCATGAAGAACATCGTCAACCTCTAAAAGGAGAATGCCATGAAGTCCACACGCCTCCCCTCGGACGGGCGCCCGACGGAATCGGGAATTACCTTGCTGGAAGCGTATAGCGCGCTGATCCGCAATACCACAACGGCCAATCCGGCGATCGAGATACCCGCGCCAGGCCTTCCATTGGGCAACGATGGTGCGACGGATTTCTGGCATCTGCAACTACGCACTCCGGTGTAGGTTCTCTGCAGGTAGCTGGGTGCGGCTGTGCTGCATTAGCAGGAGCGACCGCCCTCCGATTCGGGTGCGAGGGTCAATGGGGGAAGGGGCGTTGGTGCAACCCCGCGGGCCTTCTTCCACATCAGGATACCTTCGACAATCATCCATAGCTGAAGCAACTCAACCAACACGCCAAGGCCGACCAACAGGAAATTCCCATCGTTGTAGAATCCGATGATTTGATAGGTCATGGCCCAAGCGGGCAAGACGATCATCAGGCACAAGGGCACCACAAGAAAGAATACGGGTTTGTTGTGTCGCACCAGGTAGAAGGCTATTACGAGGAAAGCCAGCCCGGCCAATAGTTGGTTGATAGCCCCGAACAGTGGCCACAAGATCAGCCCCCCCGAGCCAGGCCCTTTGGGACCGGACACCAGCGCCATGGCGCCCGCACTGATGACCGCGACCGCCGTGGCGGTGTACTTGTTCTTCAGCGGGTGGATACGTAAGGCACCGCCCAGTTCCTGCAACACGTAACGTTGGAGCCGGGTGGCCGTATCCAGCGTCGTGGCGGCGAAGCAGGCCACCATGACCGCGATAATGCCCACGGCAATGTCGAGGGGGATGCCCAGGGCACCGATCATGTTGCCGCCGCCCTCAACAAAGGCCCCGACTTTCTGAGCCAGGCCCATCTCGGCCCAGTTGCCACCGTAGTACTGGGTCCAGGCCGCCGCACCGGTAAAGGCTGTTCCGTCTTTGACCACACCCATCCCCAGTCCCGCGCAGCAAGCCAGGATTACGAGGACGGCGAGGGCGCCTTCCAGCAACATGGCGCCGTAACCCACATACTGGGCATCGTTTTCGCTCTGGAGTTGTTTTGAAGAGGTGCCCGAGGCGACGACGCAGTGAAACCCGGAAACCGCTCCGCAGGCAATGGTGATAAATAGAAAGGGGAAGATGGGGGGCGCACCGGCCACATCGTTGGTAAAGGCAGGCGCCACCAATTCGGGTTGCGCCACGAATAGCCCGGCGATAAGGAGGAAGAGGGCCACCAGCAATTGGTGTGAATTGATGTAGTCCCGGGGCTGCAAGAGGACCCACACCGGTAGGACGCTTGCCACAAAGCAGTAAATAAGCAGAAGAAAGGTCCACATGACGACGGAGGATT
>JAUIMA010000087.1 GCA_030432675.1 Candidatus Hydrogenedentota bacterium
GGGCGGGGGGTGGCGAAATGAGGGGGAGTCGTCGCATTCGGTTGGGATTCTGGTTGTAGTGGTACACGTAGTTGAATAAAAAGAGATGTAGGTTTTCCGTCGCGGCAGGATCGTGCTGAAGGCGACCGTATTCCTGTTCCACCGTAAAAATTGCCGTCTTATCGGGGGCGTCTATCAGGGCCTTGGCGGTGTACTTGTCGGTGGCCCCCCAGGTGATGGGGAGGAGAGGCTGGTCGGTGACGGCATAGCGAAAACCGCTGAAGGTGAATTGCATGTCGTAGGGCGCAAAGAACTGGGGAGAAAGATTCTGTCGCGTGCCGTCTTCCGCCACGGCATCGAAGCGGAGCACGTAGTTCACCGGTGTGTCGAACCAAGCCAGGCGGGCGCTGTTCAGCCACAGCGGGCTGAGTCCGATGAGGACGACGGAGGCGACCAGGTGTCCGCGCGTAAAGGATGGGAGGGGGGCGGTCTGGGTATAGCGGAGAAGCACCACGGCGGTGGCTATTTCGATGAGCGCCCATTGCCACATGCAGATACCGCTGAGGAATACCACCCCGATGTGAAAACAGGGGAAAAGAAAGAGGAAGGGCAGGGCGGTGTATTTACGTCCCACGAGGAGAAAGAGGGCGCCACATTCCAGGAGGATGGTCGCCACTTTCATGGGGAAGTTAATGAGGGCGACGGTTTCGGTAATCGAGGTGATCGTCTCGGGCTTCAGGAAGGCGAGCCAGCCGTTGGCGTAGGTGGCGGGTAGGAGGTAGAAGACCTCGTTCTCCAGCAGCCAACCACCCCGCAGTTTGATGTTGCCGGGAATCCAATAGTGGCCTGCGATGATGCAAAGGAGTAAGAAGAAAAAGGGCCGACTCTGGGGTGCGCCGGTGCAGACGGTGTAGGCGTGCCACACGAAAAAGAGGCACAGGACCCGGAGAGGGAGTCCGGCGAATTCCCAGGGAAAAGGCCCGATGCCCGCGTCATGGGTCCAGATCATGGGCACGGTCACCAGGAGCAAGGGGATCACCGCGAGGGGGCGAAAGTAGAAGGCAATCAGAAAGAGGAGGATGAGCACCCGGTCCAGTGCGTAGTAGCTTTCGGTGCGAAAATTGTAGTGGGTGGTGAGGTAGGGCCACGTGAGCGCCAGGGCGGCGACGCCGGTGATGAGGCGGAGGGCCAAACTGTTTTCCAGTGCCCCCCAGGGACGGGCAAGGGCGCAGAAATAGCAATTCACGATGAACACCAACAGCAGGGCGCCCACCAGGGACAGGGGGCGGACGGCGGCACCAGCGGCAAGGGCTTCCGCACCTTTCAACCATGCGAAGAACCCGAGAAAGGCGAGGAGGACGATGGCCTCGGGGGCCAGCTGAAACATCCCTTTGGCCATGGGCGAGGTGCCGTTGAGCACGGCGTGCCAACGTGAATTCGAAGGGGGCTCCGGGGTGTCGTCGCTCATTCAATCACCATGGTAGAGCTTTTCTTTCAGGGCATCCACCAGTGCGATGATATGGGGCTCTTTGAGCATGTCGGCGTGTTTCCCCACTACATAGCGAATGTCGATGCTTGCGAGGGGCGACCAGCCAAGATCCCGGCCGAGGATGGAAAAGCCCGGTTGTTCCTTCGCGCGGAAGAGGGTGGCCTTTTCGGGGTAAGGTTCCTCTTTATAACGGAGCAGGAGGTCGATGCGCTCATCGCGGATGCGTACCTGTTCTTCGGGGACACCCGACATGTCGATAAAGCCGGCCACATATTCCGGGGGCATGGCGGCGGCGTCCAGTCCCTTCAACAACTTGGCGCGCAGGCGCCAGGAGAGACGGCGGGCCGTTTCCCGGGTCTCCGTGGCGGTCTGGTGGCGGAGGGCCAGGCCTTTCCGCGCTACGTTGCGGAGGATGTTTCCCAGTGCCCGGGGCGACCACGCGGGATACTCGGGCAGACGCCGGGGGTAGGCCTCGATGATACCAAGAAAGGCGATGGGGCGGCCCTGCGCATGGAGTTGACGGGCGATTTCAAAGGCCACATTACCGCCATAACAGTAGCCCAGCAACACGTATGGTCCTTCAGGGCATGCCCGGACGATCTCCAGGGTATGGAGTCGGGCCATTTCTTCAAACGTGGCGGGCCCTTTACCCAACTCCCAATCGGCGCAGAGGGCATAGAAAGGCTGGTCGGGTCCCAACAGCTCGGAAAGGCGGGGGGCCTCGGTCATCATGCCCATGGCGCCGTGGGCGAGGAAAATGGGCGGGCGGGTGCCTTCGGTGTGAATGGGGACCAGGGCGCTCCCCGGTGTGTCAGGCTCGGCGTCCGCTTGCTTCGCTTCCGGCGTCGGCTCCTCGTGGGCCTCGGGTGCCTCCAGGGGGGGCGCATCGGTGGGTGATTGGCCCGAAAGGTGGCGGGCGAGTAGCTCGACGGTGCGCAGAGAAAAGAAATCAGGGACCCGGAATTGGGGGGACAGGGATTCGCGGATTCGGGAGACGGCGCGAATCACGTGGAGCGAGTGGCCACCCAATTCGAAAAAGTCATCGCGGACACCCACTTCCGGGCACTCCAGTATAGACTGAAAAATTTCGGCGAGCGCTTGCTCCGTCTCGTTGCGGGGCATCACTGCGGGCCCCTCGCTACGCGTTCCTTCCTGGGGAATTGTAGCGAGCAACTTGCGGTCCACCTTGCCATTGGGCGTGGTGGGCAGGTGGGGCCACACCTGGAAGGCATCGGGCACCATGTGGGCGGGCAAGCGCGCTGCCGCATGTTGGCGCAGCGTTTCGGTGGAGCGGACGTGGCCCTCACGGAAAACCACATGGGCCACGAGGCGGTCGCCCGACGTGGGTGCCGCGTCGGCCTGCAACGCCGCAACGCGATGGCCCAGTATAATGCGCTGGGCAGGCGACAGGGCGGCGATCCGTTCTTTCAGCATGGGGTGCTCCTACTTGATGGCATTGACCACGACCATGGTTTCGGCCCACCAGGAATCACGCGTGTTTTCGGGCACCTGAACGGGCATGACCTGACTGCGGATTTCCCGGAAATGCTCAAAGAGTTGACGCTGGTGTCCCCGACCGAGCGAATCCACTTCGGTGGTCAGGTAGGTGAAGACCCCGCCGGGATTGAGGTGACTGGCCGCGAAGGGGAAGAAATGGGCCGCGAAGGTCACACTCTGGACGATGTTTTCGATAAAGTCTTCCTCATCCAGCGGGAAGGCGTGGAAGAGGATACCATCGAAGGTGCCAAGCTCGCCGATGGTGTCCTGCCACATGCCGTGGACGCTTCGAATGTCGCGCTCGGGATATTTCGCGGCAAAGGGTTTGAAATAGGTTTCGATGCTGTGGGCGTTGGCTTCGATGATGGTGTGAGAGCGGACCGTGTGGGTCTGAACAAACTCGCCCGCCACGCCCCGTCCAAATCCGATTTCGAGGATGTCGCCCCCCGTCTCGCCGACGCCGGCAGCCATGGCGCGCATGAGGGGTACCTGCCAGTCTTCCATGATGTCGTCGGCGCTCAGGGCCGCATCGTGGATGTCGAATGCTTCGAAGCCCCGGGGGTCGCCTGACACAAAGCGGGATGCGATGGCATTCAGGTGGTTGAGATCATCGGAGACCTCGCGCATGACCTGGCGGAGCATCCACTCCCGCTGGCTCTCCCGGGGAGGTGCGATAAAGTGGGGATTCCGCAGTTCGACCGTGGCGTTGAAGTCCGGCGTTGACACCGTGTGTAGCGCCCCATCCGACTCGTCGGGCTTCGGAGACACCGGAGCGGCGGTTGCCGCGGGAAGGGACGTTGTCGCCATGCCCTGGGCCTCCACGTCGTGCAGCAAGGCATCGGCCAGCCCTGAGTCCAGGGTGCTGAGTGCTTGCAGGAGTGCGTCTTCCGATGGGACATCCTGTCCTTCCAGATCCGGCGTGCTTAGTGCGGTCGTAACCGCGACCTCCAAGACGTCGTCGTGAGCAGCAAGGACAGACTCCACTTCGCCCGGTTCCACCCGGAAGCCCCGTATCTTCAGCTGTCCATCGTTGCGTCCCAGAAACGCGAGGGTGCCGTCGTCGTCTTGACGGACCCGGTCCCCTGTCTTGTAGACGCGTACCGTGGACTGGTCGGGCAAGGTCAGGGAGACGAATCGGCTTGTGGTGAGTGTGTCGTCCCCATGGTAACCCCGACTCACACCGGGACCCGCAACACCAAGCTCTCCGGGGATGCCGGGGGGAAGTAGACGGTGCTGCCCATCAAGGACAAAGGCCGACGTGCCGGGAATGACTTTTCCGATGGGCACCGTGTCTGTCTTTGCGCCCTGTTGGCAGGGATGAACGGTGCACCATACCGTGCACTCCGACGGGCCATATTCATTGTAGAGCCGGGTTGCGGGAAGCTGGCTGTAGTGGCTTTCCACGAGGGAAGGGGGACAGGGTTCACCGGCCACAATAACCACGCGGAGGGACGTCAAATCCCGGCGACCATAGCGGAGGAGCACCTGATGCAGGGAAGGCACACATAGCAAATGGGAAATGCTATGTTCGGCGATTTGCCCCGCGAGGTGTTCCGGATCGTGGGCGTATTGCTCTTCCGGGAGGTAGAGGGTGCCACCATCGGAGAGGGTCCAGTAAATGCCCGCGACGGAACTGTCGAAGGAAAAACTGGACGGCATCAGGAATGACTGGACAGGCTCTTCGTAGTATTGGAGTCTCGCCAGGGTGGAGTAGGCCAGGTTGGCGTGGGATATTGCCACGCCGCGTGGGGTCCCCGTGGAACCCGATGTGTATATGAGATACGCCCGATCTCCGGGCTTCGGACGCGTCGCGGGTGTGGTGTCCGGCTGGTCCGCGAAGGCCGTGCCGTCTGTATCTACCAGGACCCGAGGCGTTTCGGAAGCCATGTCCAATGCGTCCATTTCGGGACCGTGGAGGAGCAGGGCCGGTGCGGCGTCCGCGAGCATGGCGCGAATGCGTTCTGCGGGGTAGTGGGCATCGATAGGCACGTAGGCGGCCCCGGCCTTGTGGGCACCGAGCATGGCAACCACCATGGTGGCGCTTCGCTCAAAACAGCAGGCAATGAGCGGATTTTCTCCGTCCGGGCAGTGGGCCAGGATGTAGTGGGCCACCTGGTTGGCGCGTCGGTCCAGCTCGCGGTAGCTGTACTGTTGGTCGCCGCAGACGATGGCGGGCCGATCGGGAGTGCGATCTACTTGAATATCGAAGCTTTGTAACCAGCATTGCGCGTGAGTTCGGAGCGGGTCGTCACTGCGTGTTTCGAGCTCCGACGGGGAGTCGGGGTCGAAGAGGCGCAGGTCCGGCAAGGCCACCTGGGGTGTGCGGGTGATTTGCTCTGCCAGCCCCGACAGGTGCCCACCCAGGCGCAACAGGGCCGAAACGCTGAAGGTGTCCGGGTCGTGGATGAAGATAATACGGAGGGCCTCTTCGGGGACAACCAGCAGGGCGAGGGGGTAGTTACTCTCTTCCACATAGTGGAGGTCAGAAACATTCACCTGGGTGGAAAGGGGCGCATCGCTGGAGGGATAGTTTTCGAAGACCAGCAGACTTTCGAAGAGGGGCGTGCCCGGAGCCACGGGAGACCACTGTTGGACGTCCACCAGCGGGCTGTGTTCATATTCGAGGAGGGAAGAAAAGGCCCGGCCGGCGTTGCGCATGATTTCACTTGCGGTGGCCGTCTCGTCGACGGCAATGCGCAGGGGCAAGGAATTGATAAAGAGTCCCACCATCTTTTCCACACCCCGGAGGGCAGGGGGACGGCCGGAGACCGTGACGCCGTAGAGCACATCGCGGTCGCCCGTGCAGAGATGGAGCAGGATGGCCCATAGACCCTGAAAAAACGTGCTGGGCGTAATCTGATGTTGCCGGGCAAAGGCATTGATGGCTTCGGTCAGGGCGACGGAGAAGGTGAAGGTCGTCTGAATGGTGGCGTTGCTTCCATGCGACCGGTTGCGGATGGGCAGGGTCGTCGGTGCGGCGATGCCCTCCAGGTTTTTGCGCCAATAGACCTCTGCGCGGGTGCGGTCGAATTGCTGGAGATGGGCGATGTAGGCGCTGTAGGGCGGTGGTGAATCCACGTCTGCGGCGGATTCCCCACCGGTGTCGTAGTGAATGAAAACCTGGCGCAAGACCTGCGCGGCGGACCAACCATCGGCGAGGATGTGGTGGAAGGTCCACAGGAAGCGCCATACGTCATCCTGTGTTTGAACCAGGGTAAAGCGCATGACCGGCGCATCGGTCAGATCCAGCGAGGTCTGGCGATCTCGTTTCCAGAGGCGCTGCCACTGACAGGCGACTACTTCTTCTCCGAGGGCGCGCCAATCGTGTTCATGCCACGGGGGCGTGACCGTGTTGTGAACGACTTGCAAGGGCGTGTCGACTTCTTCCCAGTGGAAGGAGGTGCGCAAGGCGGTGTGCCGTTGGATCACGTGGCCCCAGGCCGCCTGCAGCCGGGAAACGTCCAGCGTTCCCCGGAGGTCGCAACTGATTTGTTGCACGTAGAGTCCGGGTTGCCTGTCTTTCAGCACGTGAAAGAGGATGCCCTCCTGCAGCGAGGAAAGGGGGTAGATGTCTTCCACATTATCCATTCTGAGGCCCACCGGTCCTTGGCTTCGGCTTCTTGAGCGCCTTGGCCAGCTTTTGAAACTGGGTGGCATTCAACCCGGCCATGGGAAAATCTGATGTGGTCTGGGTACGCTCTGTTTGCGACAGACTATGTTGAAGGAGTTTGCCGAGAGTGTCCATGAAGGCGTCGGCTTGCTGCGCGATAGTTTCCTCATGATGCCAGGCCGGATTGTATTCCCACTCGACGTGCAGCGTCCCGTCGAGCACACCCGCCGTAATCATCAGGGGATGGGGGCGGGGATTCGCCGGGTCACGTTGCAATCGGGGTAGGGCGACGGGTCGTAGTCCGGGGCCTGCGATGGCGTCGGCGACCGCGCTATCGATAAACTGAAAGAGTACCTCGGGTCGGGGCAGTGCGCGAAGGCGATCGCGGTAGCTTGCGTCGGGTGCCAGGTAGCGTAAGACGCTATAGGCCGCGCCATCTTCCGGCAGTGCGCGGAGATAATCCTTGGTGGTGGTCAGCGCCATGCCGGGATCACGGCTTGCCCCACCGCGGAGCAGGACCGGTGCGATGTTGCCCTCAATGGCGATACCCGCCATCCCTGGGGTGTTTTTATCCGTGTATCCTGTTTGGGGAAGCTGGATATCGACTACGGCGCTCTCGGTCCCCATCCACCTGCACAGGGTGTCGCCGAGGGCCGTGCAAAGTAGCTCGTGGGGTCGGGTGCCATAGGCGTTGTTTCCTTCCCCGAAAAGACTTGCTGTGGCGGTCGCGTCCAACGAGCGCAGCAGCGTGGTGGCTTCCGCGGCCTTGTCGGAATGGTCGCACGGGACTCGTGTTTCGCCGGCAGTCGCCTGCTCGACCCAGAATGCGGACCCGTTTTCTTCCGAGAGACGACGGGACATTTGGGTGTAATAGGTCCGTTGGGCCGTGCGCGAGGCTGCCTGGTCTTCCATTGAAAAGGGGCGGCCCTCCTGCAATGCCTGGGTGGCACGTTGCCACTCGGCGCACAGATTCGTCCAGCCCGCAACATCAAGCAGGAGCGCATGAACCACGACTACGATCTGGGTTTCATGACCTTCCGCTGCGACCAGGGCACCCCGGATGAGGGCACCGGAAGCCACATCGATTTGTTCAAGGAGTGCCGCCGCCTCGGACTCTGGTGACGACCCATCACGGCGTAACGGTGGGGGCGGGGTGAAGCGTGGTCCCTTTTGGGGGAAGTGGGACCAGAGTTTCTCCCACGTCTGGGCGAGCAGGGCCGTGTCGGTGCCGGGTTCCACCGTGTAGTGAAATTCCCAGCACAGGCCATTGGGTGCGGGGCCTGTCTGTTCGAGGACCCGATGCTGTCGGGGCGTCAGCGTGGATTCCGAAGCTTCCTCGCGCTGTGCGGCGGCCTCGGTGGCCAGGGCTTCGGCCAGAAGACGGATGGTCGGGTAATCAAAGAGTTGACGGGGACTCATGGCGAGCCCCATTTCATTGGCCCGCGCCACAGTTTGTATGTTGCGTATGGAGTCGCCCCCGAGCGCGATGAAATTATCATCGATACCGACGCGTGGAACGCCGAGCATTTCCTGCCACAGGGCAACGAGGGTGCGTTCCGTGCTCGTCCGAGGGGCCACATAGCCAGAGGCCGTGGTGCTGTCTAGCACCGGGGCCACGGGGAGGGCCTGGTGGTCAATTTTACCGTTGATGGTCAGGGGGAAGGCGTCGAGGGGAATAATGACCTGAGGCACCATGTAGATCGGCAGGCGTCGCTCCAGATGGCTGCGCACGGACGATGGGGAAACCGACTCGTCCGCCACGTAACAGGCCACCAGGCGGCTCTCTGATTGGGCGTGATTTTCTGCCTTGGCGTAGCCTATTTCATCGAGAATCTGCTGCACGTCACGCTGGACGATTTCGTCGTCCAACTCTTTCATAGCGGCATCCCGGGTCTTGTGTCCCAGGCGAACGTCCCAGCTGTACGGGGACGCGTAGTTGTGATGCTTTCGATCCCGCTTGTGGATGAAGATGCCCACTTCGTTGATGAGGCAGTTGGTGGAGCGCCCCGTGTCGGAGGGGCGCACCCAGGGAATCCGCTTACCGAGGAAGTCATAAACCTCGTCCAACGAGACATCGCAATAACGGTAAAAGTCGACGAACTGAACCTCATCCAGCACCGCGCCGTCTGCCAGGAAGTCGACGTCCATGTGGCGCGACACGGCGTCCTTTGCCCGGTGATAGGCCTTGCGGGCCAGGAGCACCTGGGCGTCTATTTCAGCGGGGTCATAGATGCCGTGGCGATAGAAATCTTTCAGACGGGTGTCAAAGATCTGACCCCGGGACAGTCCCGTTACGATGTGCCGGATGCCGTGATTTCGTGCGCAGGTGAGGGCCAGCGTATAGATGACTTTGAAGCAACCATTGCAGACGTTGCTGAAGCGCTGGAGGCTGTCGACGAAGACTGCATTCATGGCCGGGGTACTGGCAAACTCCAGGTCCAGCCCGAGGGTATCCACAACCCGACGGATGTTGACCTTGGCTTCTTCGGAAATGTAGCCGTTGTCGAGGGAGAAGACCAGTGGGCGAAGCCCCATTTCCTGGAGGCGACCAAGGGCATAGGTGCTGTCCTTGCCGCCGCTGAGGAGCATCATGCAGTCGTAATTCCCTTGGGGATGGGCCTTCACATCGGCGAATACCGCTTCGAGGGCGTCCATATTCATGAAGTAACGGTCGGCCTCGTGGCGATACTGATTAAAGTCGCGACAGACATTGCACACACCGTCTTCGTCCAAGGTCGTACCGGGCACATTGGAAGGGAGACCGCACGCCACACAGTAGGCCGCGTCGGGCAGTTCCGCATCGCTTCGGTCCTGTGCGACCACCCGGACGTTGCACGCTTCCACACCCTCAAGGGAGCGAAGTGCCGTTTCGATTTCGTGGAGTTCAATGCGGGCGCCCCGAACCTTTACCTGGCCATCTTGCCGTCCGAGGAAGACGAGCTGTCCGTCGGCCTGCCAGCGGGCGCGGTCGCCCGTCTTGTACATGCGCTGACCGGGTAGGAAGGGGTTTGGCAGAAAGGCCGCCTCGCTAAGTTCCGGTGCGTTGAGGTAACCCGTTGCAAGGCCCGCTCCGGCAATATAAAGTTCCCCGACCGCGCCGGTGGCTGTCGGTTGGAGTCGCTCGTCCAGGATATAGATGTGGGTGTTCGCCACCGGAATACCGAGGGGCACGGAGATGCCCGTATCCCGTTCAGCATCGAAGGGATGAATCATACACCCCACCGTGGCTTCCGTCGGGCCATACTCATTGTAGATGGTGAGATCCGGGCCGAAACGGTCCCGTGCGGCCCGGGCCAGCGACGTCTTCAGGTCTTCGCCGCCGAGAATCAGGGCGGCGACGCGCGTGCCTGGTGTATCGACGTTCAGGAGCAGGCCCAGATGCGCGGGTGTAAGCTTAATGATGTCCACGCGGTCGTCTTCTATCACGTCAAGAATTGACAAATCGCCTGTCCGGGAGTGCGGGGGGTAAATCGCAATTTCGCCGCCCGTCGTCAAGGGCACAAAGAGGGAGGTGACCGTGAGATCGAAGGCGGGCGACGTGAAGAAGGGGAAGGTGCGCCGTGCGCCCTGGGTGTATTGTTCGGAAGCCCAATGGATGTAATTGGCCAGGGCGCCGTGGGAGATCATAACGCCCTTGGGCGCGCCGGTGGAGCCCGAGGTATAAATGATGTAGGCGAGGGCATCGGAACCGGGTACGTAGCCCCTATCTTCCGCGTCACAGGCCGCAATCGCATGGGCATCGCGGTCAAGCCAGGTGACCGACCAGGGGCCCTCAGGGAGTTCCTTGGAGAGCGGGGTGGTGGAAATCACGTGAGGCGCGCCAGATGCCTTCAGGACCCCGACCACCCGGGCTACCGGATAGGAGGCGTCCAGCGGAATGTAGGCGGCCCCGGCTTTCAGCGTAGCCCAGATAGCCACGAGAAATTCCACGGAACGCTCCAACAGGATGGCCACCGTTTTTTCCGGTCCGATTCCCCGTTGGGTCAGATAGTTGGCCAATTGGTTTGCCCGTCGATCCAGGTCCCCATAGGTGATGCTGTCATTTCCCCAAGAGGCGGCAATGGCATCCGGGACATTCGCCACCTGATCGCGAAAGCGCTGGAGCACACTGGCGCCGTCGGCTATCGGTGTGATGGTGGGGTTGAAGGCCGCGCGGAGTGCCCGTTCCGATTCGTCGAGCAGGGACACTTCCGAAATAATCTGCGCGGGGTTCTCCAGGCAGGCATCGAATATTTGGGTAAAATGTCGGGTGGCCCATTGCTGCGCGGCCCCGTCAAAGACATCACAATGGAAATCGAAATGGAGCATCAACTCCCCGGAGTCATCAAAGTCGTGTACCTGCACACGGAGACTGTGGGCGGCATCCCCGTGTTCGGGGTGGACCCAGTCGGAATGCATGGGCGCACCGGCGAAGGCACCGAACTGGCGGTTGATGAAGTTGAGCAACACGGTGTTTTCGCGGTTGGCCTCGTTGCTGCTCGCGCCCGGGATGGCGTATTGAAGGAACGCAAAGGTTTCCCCTCGAATGGCCTTCGCCAGACTGAGAAAAGTCTCGTCGGATTGCACGGTGGCATGGAGGGGGAAAATCTCGATGAAGAGGCCCGCCATATCGCGAAAGGCGGGCTTGTGCCGGTTGTGACTGGGTGTAAGGACGCTGAGTTCCGTGCTGTCACACACGCGGTGCAGCCAGGCAAAAAGAATGACGCAGACGAGATTGAATAGGGAGAGGTCTGCGGAGATGGTGCGGAATTCGGGTGTGGCGGCGAGTGCACGCAGCGACTCGGAACGCTGTCTGCCCAAGGGTAGGGACACGCGGTGGGTTCGGGCGGCACCAGCGGGTCCGGGGTTGCCATAAAAGCGGAGGCGTTCGGGTGCCCGCTGGCCTTTCTCCTGCCAATACTGGCGGGCGGCTACGGCCTGTTTTTCTTCCCGGGCGCTACGTTCTGCGGCGACATAGTCTGCGTATTGGGGCCATTCCGAAGGCACTGCTGCGGCGACCCCATCCCGATAGAGCATGGCGAGGCGTTCATAGAGGACGGTAGTGGACCAGGCATCGGTGACGAGGTGGTGTTGATTGAAATACCAGATGTAGGCCGTGTCGTCAAGTTTCAGAAGGGCCGAGTCGAAGAGGCATTCATCCAGCTTAAAATTTATCTGCGATCGCTGCTGACACCAGGCCGCGGCAGCGGCGGACGGAGCGCCTTCGGCGGAGAAATCATGTTCCGTAACGGTATAGGCGAGTTGCGGCAAGACACGTTGTTGGGGGATGCCCTTTTCGACCATCACGACGGTGCGCAGGGCATCGGTGTGGGCTACCAGGGTGTCGAAGGCCTCCTGGAAACGGACAGGCGAGAGGGCTTCTTCGATGGTGAACGAAAGAGCCATGTTGTACAGTGGCAAATCAGGGCGAAGCTGTTGGCCCATCCAGATGTAGAGCTGGCTGGTGGTGAGGTTGCTCTGCTGGAGGAGCGAGCGGTTGTCCTGCGTCATGACCGTGGCGGTGTGTGGTTCAGCCATGGTCCCATCTCCCCGCTACGGGTGCCGTATGTCGTTGCGCGTTGGTCACGAATTGACTTCACTCCGTTCCAGATAGGCGACAATCGCGTTGAGGCTACTGAAATTCTCAATGAGAAAGTCTTCGGGAGGCACGTTGTACTGATAGGTCTCTTTGATAAAGGCGAGGAGCCGAATCATACCGAGGGAATCCACCATGCCGTCTACGAGCAACTCCTGATCGTCCAGGAGCGCATCGTTATCGCCGAGATTCAACAGGTCAGTCTGAATAAAATTTCGCAATTCTTCTAGCATCGTTGGGGTTCATTTCCTTCAGGGGCCAAGGTCAGCGTCTCCCGGGCACGCAATTCGAGGGCGCGCCGGTCGATTTTTCCGGTGCTTGTTCGGGGTAGAGATTCCACGAGGTGAAATTCCTGGGGTACGGCGTAGGCGGGAAGTTCGCCTTTCAGAAAACTTGTGATGGCCGTGATGGTGGGTACCTCCTCCGCCAGGTAAGTTGCTTCCACCACGATCCGGCGGCTGCCCTCCACATCCGGGAGGGTATAGGCTCCGGCTTCTTCGATGCTGTCATGGCGACAGACGGCGGCCTCGACCTCGTCAAGTTCGACCCGGTATCCACGAACCTTAACCTGGCGATCCTTGCGGCCAAGAAAGACGAGGGTACCGTCGCCCTGATCACAGACCAGGTCGCCGGTTCGATAATAGATGTGGGCGTAGTCGGGTGCCACCTCAATCCGAAAGAAGGCCTGGGCATTCAGATCGGGGCGGCCCCAATACCCCGCCATCATGGTCGCGCTACGGACGAGTAATTCGCCGGGCTCACCGGGGGGGCTGAGTTCATCCCGTTCGTTAACGATGCGCCCTTCGGTATTGGGCGCCATGGGGCCAATAGGCAGGTTTTCCGTGGTTTCATTGGCGTGGACGGTATAGTTGGTGACGCCGTTCACCTCGGCGGGGCCATACATATTGTTAAACCGTACCCACGGCACTTGCGCCATGAGGGAGTGGAGGTGTTTCATCGGAAAGGGCTCGCCCCCGAAGATAACCCACCGCAACGCGGACAAGTCCACTGCGTCGAGATTGCCACGCAGGTGGAGTTGAATGAGCGCAAAGGGGACCGTAAACAACACGGATATCTTTTCACGGGCCAGCAGCTGGGCGTAACTCGGGGGCACCTTCAGATACATCTCCGGAATGATGATGGTGGTCGCTCCAGCGACCGCTCCGGCAAAAAAATCGAAGGTCGAAATGTCGAAATGGAGGGGCACGTGATTAGCAATGCGGTCGGTGCCCGTGAGGTCATAGTTCGAGGCGGCCCATCGGGCGTAGGCAAGACCACTGGCGTGGGTATGCATGATCCCTTTGGGTGTCCCAGTCGAGCCGGAGGTGTAGATAATATAGGCCAGGTCATGGGTCATGAGTGGCTCGTCCGAAAGGGGGGCGTCGTCTCGGGCGTACACGGTATCCCAGGAAAATGTCGGTACGGAATCGTCTACGGGTTTGCCCGGTCCAATCAGACAATCCAACTCGATGCCGTCGGCCACCATGGCAGCGAGGGTGGCCACCTTGTTGTCCTGTGTGATGACATGGCGTATGCCACAATCCTTCAACACGAAGGCGGTACGCGATGGGGGCGCTGCGGGGTCCAGTGGGACATAGGCCGCACCGGCCATCATAATGCCATAAAGGGCCACGGCCGTTTCGAGTCGCTTGTTCTGATAGATGGCGACACGGTCACCCCGGCGGACGCCCCGTTGGTGGAGCAGAGCAGCCAGCTTCCGGGAAGCGATGGCCAACTCGGCGTAGGACAACTCTTGCTCGTTAAAACGTATGGCGGGTCGTTCCGGATGGGTGCACTCACCGACTTCGATCATCTGGTGAATCAGGTACTTCAATGGGCTATCCGGTTCTGCTGGTCGTAACGTCTCATCGTCGCTCCTCAAAGCCCCAGCAATCGGGCAATGATGTTACGCTGAATGTCCGAGGTGCCACCATAAATCACACTGCCCATGGCGTCTCGCAAGTCCCGCTCTACGCCCGTCTCCTTCATATAGCCCGCGCCACCATGGACCCGTATGGCATCGCCGCTGGACGAGACGTAACTCTCGCTGAGGAAGAGTTTGGTCAATGCGGCTTCCAGCATGGCGGATTCGCCCTGTTCTTTGAGCGACGCTACGTGATAGAGGAGCAGGCGAGACGCCTCAAGTCGCATCTTCATGTCGGCGATGCGGTTAGAGACCGATTGAAACGAGCCGATAGTCGTGCCAAATTGCTTTCGCTCCCGGGCATAACGAATTGTGGTTTCCAGCTGGCGCTCCATGGCACCCAACTGGCTCGCAAGGATGAAGGTCCGTTCCCACTCCAGTGAACTGCTGGAAATACTGACACCGGCACATTCGGGCCCCAGGCGATTGGCTTCAGGTACGATGCAGTCTTCCAGATGGATAGTGCCCATGGGTACCGTGCGGACGCCCATCTTTTCGCACGTGGCTTCCACTCGATAGCCCGGCGATGTTTTCTCCACGAGAAAACCCGTCACACCCCAGCGCCCTTTGCTGGGGTCCACGGTGGCGAAGACCAGGGCTACATCGGCCAGGGGGCCAAGGGTAATGAATTTCTTAATGCCATTAAGGCGGTAATTATCGCCTTCTTTTACGGCGGTAGTCTGGAGACTGAAAAGGTCGGAGCCGGATTCGGGCTCGGTAATGGCATGGGCACCGATGTATTCGCCCCGGCACATGGCAGGTAGAAACCGGGCTTTCTGGTCGTCGGTGCCGAAATGTACGATGGGTTTCTGAACGGTCCAGATTTGGGCATTGAGGGCCAGGGTCAATCCATTGTCACCACACCCGTTCCCCAGGGCTTCCATGGCGAGCATGGCCCCATAGATATCATCGCCACCGCCTCCGAATTCCTCGGGGACCCCGTGGGCATGGATGCCAAATTCGGCACACTTTTTCCAACCGGCATGGTCAAAGGTGGCGCTATGGTCCCGCGCGACAATGTCATTGTTGAGTTCAGCGCGGGCGAATTCCAGCACCTTCTGCTTATAGGCCGTTTGCGCCTCGG
>JAUIMA010000088.1 GCA_030432675.1 Candidatus Hydrogenedentota bacterium
GAAGTCAGTGCAATGAGTAGAAGATTCATTGGGCGCATGATGAGTTCCTGGTTAGGGCTACCGTTCGTCACGGGGCCACGCTCTAGGGCCGTCCTTCATTACAACGAATGGACCACGCGCGATACAACGCGGCCATCTCCTCCACCAAGTCGGGTTGGGTTTCCGCACGGTCCTGCTGCTCTGCCCGGTCCACGGCGAGATTATAGAGCTCCCAGGGTTTCCCTTTGCGCGCGACCAGTTTCCAGTCGCCCCGACGCACGCCCCGGTCTCCATTCAGTTCCCAGAAGAGGGCCTCGTGACCTTCCCATTCCCTGCCTTCGAAAATGGGTACCAGACTCTTCCCTTCAACAGGGAGAATGTCGCGGCCCTTAAAACGCTCCGGGTACGTCGCGCCTGCAATTTCCAGGCAAGTCGGCATCACATCCATCACATGGCCACCGCCCTGTACCACGTCACCGGGATTTGTCATCTTACCCGGCCACTTCACGATGAAGGGCGTGAGGATTCCGCCCTCGTAGCTGCTTTGCTTGTAGCCCCGCACGGGCGTATTACTCACATGAGCCCACTCGGGTCCGTAACCGCCAAAGGTATCGGCCGGTCCGGGCATGACGCCCGGCACCAGGGGCTTGGTCCGCGTCCCGTCCGTACGCCAGGTCCTATCGGGCTTATCCAGGTAGAAGTTCCCTTCCTTCGTGGCTTTCGGATAACGCTCCGTCGCGCCATTGTCAGAAAGAAACATGATGACCGTGTTGTCTTCCCGGCCCGTTTCCTTGAGGGCGGCGAGTATGCGTCCAATGTTCTGATCCATGCAATCGATCTGGGCCGCATAGACAGCCATCCGCTCCGCTTCCCAGTCTTTGTGGGGCGCATCTTCCCAGGGAGCTACGGCGGGGTCACGGGGCGCCAGGGTCGTATCGCCCAACAGTCCCAGTTCTCCGAGCCGTTTATAGCGGTCCGCACGACACTGCTCCCAGCCCAGTTGGCGATAGCGTTCCCGGTACTTCGCAATGTCTTGCTCCTTCGCGTGGAGGGGCCAGTGGGGCGCGAGGTAGGCCACGTAAAGAAAGAAGGGTTTCTCTACGGTGGCCGCCTCTTGGACAAACTCGACGGCGTAATCCGTATAGGCGTCCGTCTTGAAATAGTCCTCTTCCGGCAAAGTGTAGACTTCCTTGTCCAGAAAGTGCTCATCGGTGTGATTCATCTTAAAATAGTTGGTGGGCCCCAGGTTGGCCAACGAGCCAAAAGAGCGGTCAAATCCCTTAAAGCTGGGCGATTTCGTATCGGTCCACTTCCCCACCATCATGGTGTGATACCCCGCCGCCTGAAGGGCTTCGCCGATATTCAGACAACGGTCGTTTCGTACCCCGTTCCAGGTCCGCACACCCACCTGATGGTGGTAGAGGCCCGTCATAAGGGCGGCGCGGGTCGTGCCACAGACCGCCGCATTGTAGAATTCTCGGAAGCGAATCCCCTCGGCTGCGAGGCTATCGATATGGGGCGTCTCGATTTCGCCCCCATAGCAGCCCGCATCGGAATACCCCATGTCGTCCGCCATGATGAGAAGGATATTAGGGCGTTCCGAGGCAGATGCCGTTCCGTACCCCACGCAGCCCAACCCACAGAGCATCCACACCAACCATCGCACCATGTGCATCAATCCCACTCCCAATCGTTGCTCAACCTTGCCACACCGGCAAATTCATGCATCAATCCCCAACCGGGAAGTGCATCTTGCCCCCTTCCCAATAACGCCAACGCTCACAGGTGTCTCCTCCACTATCAGGAGCCCCGACTGCCACTCCCGGCTGCCGGAGAAGTCGTTTCTGATTTCCCCGCATCACGCACAATGGCATCGCCACGAAGATTCAGGAACGCATTGTATTTCTTCGTGCTGAGGGTATTCCCAAAGGCTTCCAGACGCGCCAACCAGGCATCCGCCGTTGCGGCGTCTCCGTTTGCCCGCAACTCACCCGCCGCGGCAATCGCCGCCCGGGCGAGGTTCGCCGCTGCCCGTTCCGCACCTTTGTTCTCCGCTCTCAGGGCATCCAACGCCGCACCGGTGGTAGCGCGAAATCCCTTCTCGTCGACGGCAAGGCACGCCAGAGGTTCCGGTGCTGGAGTCGCGGGCGCCGTGCCTTCTGTCAGCAGGGCCAGGGCTTCCTCATGTCGGGCATGGTATTCCAGGGTAATGGCCTCTTCTACCACGTCGGTTGGCAAAAGGTCTCCGACCGGCACTTCCTCGGGCGAACAGCCCATACCCACAAAAATCAGTAGTAATACCATCCCCTTCTCAATACGTAGTCTCATGTCCGGTGCTCCCATGTTGTGCCGCGTTTTTTATTCTTCCACCCTCATAACAGGTGGTCTATCACGATAGCATGGCATGCACTTCGCGTAAAAGCACGGAAATCCCCACACCCACCATCAATACGACGGTCACACGGCCCAAGAGGACAGCCCACCGGCCGCCCGCCAGCCCTGCCGCACGATTCCCGAGCCACGCATAGGCCAGTTTCACCCCGAACAGGGCCAGGACGGCACATCCGACGAGTAAGACGACGTCCAACCCGGTGAGCCCGTTCATGTCGGCCACAGCGGGGAGCAGGCCCAGATAGAAAAGGATGGCCTTCTGATCCCCGAGGGTAATCAGGAGTCCGGCCAGAAAACTCGACCACAGGGACGTTCCCGCTGACGGAGTCGCACGCCCCACCTGTGGCGACGTGCGCCACAGCACGATGCCGAGAAAAATGAGGTAGACGCCGCTGGCACAGGCCAGGATGGAGAGCACCGGCTCCCACAAGGCCCCCAGGGCAGAAAGGCCAAGGACAGCAGCGAGTATAAAAATGGTATCGCCCGCAACGAGCCCCAGCGTCGTACACACCCCATGAAGGAAACCCAACGTGGCGGAGCGGGTCACCACCAGAACCACCGTTACCCCAGGCACGGCCGCCAAGAGCACCATGGTCGTGAACAGCGTGAGAAGCCCCGTAAATGTAAGTGAACTATCCATCCTCTAATTCCCAGGTGCATGCGCATTTCCTACCTGCGAAGACCCCGCACGCCCCCTTCAACCAATCTCAATCCCCCACTCACGCCATTGCCATAACGACGGCACCCCTGAGCAATTCTGTCCTTCAGATCCTGCGCAGGCCCCTTGACGGGTGGCAGATATCTGCAACAACTATTCAACATTGAACAACTAAGTTACCGATAATCCTTAACAATCATTATCAGCACCGAGGAAGAACCCCCACCTCCATTCCCCAATCCTCACAGGTGGTCCGAAATCCCTTGAATTGCATCGTAACACGACCATCGGTGAGACACGCGAAATTGCACATCTACAGAGGGAAATAGCGCCCTCGCATTGGTCTAAAACTTGCTCCAATTACGGGATACAGGTTCTGCCTGTGTCGTGCTGTGTGAAGCGAAAAACAACCAAAAAGGAATGGGAAATGAAGAAAACCAATCTACGTAGACTGGTTGACGGCAGGGGGATCGTGCTTTCCCTGGCGGTGACACTGGTCCCATCACTCCTGGTACCGCTGCAGGCACTCGCTGCACCGTGTCCGGGATCGTTCGGCAATTTTGTTTGGCACGATCTCAATGAAAACGGAATTCAAGACCCCGGCGAACCCGGAATCGAGGGCGTAGCCCTGGCCGTCTATGAATTTCCCTATGACCCAAGCACGTCACCGACGCCGCTCGACACCGACGTGACCGATGCGAACGGCTACTATGAACTCGGCAACGTGTTCTGTCTCACGGACTACGTCATCGTTCTGGATGAGTCCACGGTCCCCTTTAACTTCGAGCCGACCACGGTTGGCACCAGTGGTGACCCGGAAACGGACAGCAATCCGAACCCCACCGTGGCTGAATTGTTGCTCTTCTACCCGCCGATGGACTATCCCTATGCGGAAAACATGACCATTGACTTCGGTTTTGTCGAGGTTACGAAGCCCTGCCTTGGTGATATCGGTGATTTCGTCTGGGATGACCTGAATCAGGATGGCATCCAGGATTCCGGTGAGCCCGGTATCGAAGGCGTAAGCCTTTCGCTCTTTGAAGCTCCGTACGATTCTACCACCTCCACGGCAATCGCAACCGCAGTAACCGACGTAAACGGTTTCTATTCCTTCCCCGGCGCCGATTGCTTCACGACCTATGTCGTGATCGTTGACGAATCCACCCTGCCCTTCGGTTATGTGGCCAGCCCCACCGAACAAGGCGGTGACCCTGCGATTGACAGTAACCCCAATCCTGCTATCGTCAATCTCAATATCATCTCCCCCCCCAATGACTACCCCTACGCCGAAAATCCTACCATCGACTTCGGGTATTACTATGAAGAGGTTGATTGTCTGGGCCAAATCGGCGATCTGGTCTGGTACGACCTGAATGAGAATGGTATCCAGGACGAAGGCGAGCCCGGCATTGAAGGCGTTTATCTCGACCTATTCGAAGCGCCCTACGACCCGCTCACGAACCCGGTACCCCTGGCAACGGCCATCACCGATCTGAACGGAAACTATCTCTTCGACGGCGTTGACTGTGACACGACCTATGTCGTGGCACTCGATCTGAACACCGTGCCGACGGGCTACGTCCCAACCACGACTCAGGTTGGTACCGACGAGACCATTGACAGTAACCCCAACCCGGCGACGGTTGTGCTTACCGTAGTCACCCCTCCGAACGCTTATCCCTATGGTGAAAACCTGGATATCGATTTCGGCTTTATTGAAGAGAACCTCGATTGTGCCCCCTGCGACGGAAAAGTAACGGAACTTTCCCTGGTGTATACCGGTGATATTGCCGGTGCTCATATCGTCGTTGAGACCAAGAAGACCGGTGTCGTCTTTGACGGTACCGTTGAACCCGGAGAAGAGTTCACCTTCTACGGCAACGACGACAAAGGCACATTGGGAACGGAAATTTCGGTGTTTGTAAATGATACGCTGAACACCAAAATCCACACCAGTTGCTCCAAGCCGATTGGCCCCGGACTCAGCTTCGGCGATTTTGATGTGACGTCAGCCTACAGTCGCAACGGCGGGCTGATTTGTGATTTCGACTCCAACAATTGTCAGCCCTGTGACGGAAAAGTGACCCAGTTACTGCTCCAGTACAACGGCGTCATCGTGGATGCGGAGATCGAAGTCGCTACGAAGAGCGACGGCGTTGCCTTCGTCGGAATCGTGCAGCCCGGTGATTCCTTCCTCGTCTATGGAATCGACGACAAGGGAACGCTGGGAACGGAGATTACCATCTCGGTAAATGGTGTCGAGAATGCCAAGATGCACACGAGCTGCTCCCAGCCTATTGGCCCGGGATTGGTACGTGGCGACTTCCTGGTACGTGATGGTAAGAGCCAAGACGGTGGCCTGCTCTGTGAAGTGGATGAAGAACCTCCCACTTCCGGGGACTGTGAACCGTGTGACGGCAAGGTCACGGAACTGTCGATGCAGTACAATGGCGACATTGTCGATGCAGAAATCGTCGTCCACACCAAAAAAGACGGCGTGGCATTCACCGGCGTACTCCAGCCTGGTGATACCTTCTTCTTCCAGGGCACCGATGACAAGGGTACGTTGGGAACGGAGATCACCATTTCCGTAAATGGCGTCACCAACGCGGCTATCCATACCAGTTGCTCTCAGCCTATTGGACCGGGACTCATCGCCGGTGATTTCCTGGTGCTTGATGGCCGTAGTCGCAACGGTGGCCTGCTCTGCGAAGTGGATGTAGTTCCCCCGCCGCCAACTGGTGGCGACGACTGTCAGCCTTGTGAAGGCAAAATCACTGAGCTCACGATGCAGTACAATGGCACGACCGCCGACGCGACCATCGTCGTAAACACCAAGTCGGATGGCGTCGCCTATGTGGGCGTCATACAGCCGGGTGAATCCTTCACCTTCAATGGCGTAGACGACAAAGGCACGTTGGGGACTGAAATCACGATTTCCGTGAACGATTCCACCAATGCCGTCATTCATACCAGTTGTTCCAAACCGATTGGCCCTGGACTCATCGCCGGTGACTTCCTGGTTCTCGCTGGACGCAGCCGGGAAGGTGGTATTCTCTGCGAAATCACCGAACAGCCTGACGATGGTGGCAAAGACGACGATGATGACAAGGGCATCTGCAACAATGGAAAGCTGAAGAAGCTTACGCTGCTTTATGTCGGATCCGATTGTAGCGCTTCGAACAACTCACAGCCGGATGACAAAGCAACCTGTGAAGACTTCGGAACGCTGGGTACGGCCCATATCGTCGTGAGTGACAAGCGAGACCTCAACGACGACAAGGCTACTATCCTCTTTGAGGGCGTCGTGCAGCTTGGCGATTCCTTCATGGTGGTAGCGCCTCTCGAAGCAGACGGTAAGAGTGGAAAGCACCACGGCAAACGCAATGGTAAGCACGTTGGAAAACACAAGAAGGCCGGCAAAGAGAGCAACAAGGCTCCCCGCCAGCGTCTGAAGTCCAACACCTACGTGCATATCCTCAATGAAAGTGGAACCGCTATCCTTCAGGAAGTGGTATTCCACACCTCCTGCTCCGTTCCGCTCTTTGTGGGCGACCAGTTCGGTAGCATCGTAATCGAGGACTTCGAACTCGAGTAGTCTGAACCAAAGCCATCTCTGACAACGCGGGCAGCGACCAGGACACGGTCGCTGCCCGTACCTTTTTGGTATCTTGCAGCAGATTGGATTGTGCCCTGATGGCTGCCCCCCTGTAGACACTCGTCCGAAGCCACACACTGATTCGCGAATCATCACAATATTCGCCTTCGAGCACCCGAGGAAGCGCCCCCTGGTGCAATGCGCCCCAACGCCGCCTACCGCGCAATTACACACAGGAGTCCGCTATATAGCCACTCAAAAACACAAAGCTTCTGCTTACCGCGGGGAAAGTACCATTTCTAACATAATTTACTGACAAAAATCTGCAATAGTTACTCAGTTCTGAACAATAAAGTTACCCTACGCGTCGTCTGAGACCGAGCAATTGTGTAATATGCCCCACCCTATCCATTCTATCCATCGTAGTGCTTTCCGCATCCGCCGCGCTATCGTACTGAATATAAAGACCTTACGGGACACTCCCGGTCCCTTTTAAGAGCTTGGACAAGTTTTGTCCAACCGTTGGTCCGAAACTTGCTCATTGGATGTCCTACAGGAATGCGCTGTGGAATGCTGTGCGAAGCAATAACAACCAAAAAAGGAATGGGAAATGAAGAAAACCAAGCAATGGGGACCATTAAGCGGCAGGGGGATCGTGCTTTCCCTGGCTGTGACGCTGGTCGCATCACTCCTGGTACCGCTGCAGGCACTTGCTGCGCCGTGTCCAGGCACTTTCGGAAATTTCGTCTGGCACGATCTCAATGAAAACGGAATTCAAGACCCCGGCGAACCCGGAATCGAGGGCGTAGCCCTGGCCGTCTATGAATTCCCCTATGACCCGAGCACATCACCGACTCCGCTCGACACCGACGTGACCGATGCAAACGGCTACTACGAACTCGGCAACGTGTTCTGTCTCACGGACTACGTCATCGTTCTGGATGAGTCCACGGTCCCCTTTAACTTCGAGCCGACCACGGTTGGTGCCGGTGGTGACCCGGAAACGGACAGCAATCCTAACCCCACCGTGGCTGAATTGTTGCTCTTCTACCCGCCGATGGACTATCCCTATGCGGAAAACATGACCATCGACTTCGGTTTTGTCGAGGTTACGAAGCCCTGCCTTGGTGATATCGGCAATTTTGTCTGGGATGACCTGAATCAGGATGGCCTCCAGGACTCCGGTGAACCTGGCATCGAAGGTGTAAGCCTCTCGCTCTTTGAAGCACCGTACGACCCTGCCACGTCCACCACGATCGCAACGGCAGTGACCGATGCAAACGGCTTCTATTCCTTCCCCGATGCCGATTGCTTCACGACCTATGTCGTGGTCGTTGACGAATCCACCCTGCCCTTCGGTTATGTGGCCAGCCCCACCGAACAAGGCGGCGACCCTGCGATTGACAGTAACCCCAATCCTGCTATCGTCAATCTCAATATCATCTACCCCCCCAATGACTACCCCTATGCGGAAAATCCCACCATCGATTTCGGCTACTACTATGAGCAGGTCCCCTGTCTCGGTGAAATCGGCGACTTCGTGTGGTTGGACCTGAACGAAAATGGCATCCAGGATTCGGGCGAGCCTGGCATTGAAGGCATTTTCCTCGACCTCTTTGAAGCGCCCTATGAACCCTCCGCCAATCCCACGCCCCTGGCAACAGCCACGACGGACGTGAACGGTAATTACCTCTTCGAGAACGTCGACTGTGACACCACCTACGTGGTCGTGCTCGACGGCAATACGGTTCCGGTGGGCTACGTTCCGACCAGCACGGAAGTGGGTCCCAACGAAGCCGTCGACAGCAACCCCAACCCTGCCACCGTTGTGTTGAACGTTTTCACGCCCCCGAACGCCTATCCCTATGGTGAAAACCTGGATATCGATTTCGGCTTCGTGGAAGCGCCGGTGGAATGTTTTGGACAGATCGGTGACCTGGTCTGGTTGGATACGAACAAGAACGGTCTCCAGGATTCTGGGGAACCCGGCATCGAAGGCGTCTATCTCGACCTCTTTGAAGCCCCCTATGACCCCAGCAGCAACCCCGTTCCGGTTGCGACGGAGTCGACCGACTCCAACGGCAACTACCTCTTTGAAGGCGTCGACTGCGACACGACCTATGTCGTCGTTCTGGACCTCACCACGGTTCCTGGCGACTATGTGCCCACCATCAGTCAGGTTGGTACGAACGAGGCTGTTGACAGCAACCCCAATCCTTCTACGGTAGTCCTCACTGTGGTAACGCCGCCCGCCGGTGACCCCTATGGTGAAAACCTCGACGTCGACTTCGGCTTTGTGGAAGACGATGAAGATTGTGCGCCTTGTGAAGGCAAAGTGACGGAACTCTCCCTGGTCTACACGGGCAATAAGAACGATGCGCACATTGTCGTGAAGACCAAGAAGAATGAAGTCATCTTTAACGACACGGTCGATCCGGGTGAAGAATTCACCTTGTACGGGAATGACGACAAGGGTACTCTCGGCACGGAAATCTACATTTTCGTAAACAGCTGCCTGAGCACGAAAATTCACACCAGCTGCTCCAAGCCTATCGGCCCCGGACTGACCTTCGGCAATTTCGAAGTGACGGAAGCCTATAGCCGTGAAGGTGGCTTGATTTGTGACTTCGACGAAGAAGATTGCAAACCCTGCGACGGTAAAGTCACCGAGTTGCTGGTTCAATACACCGGCTCTCAGCAGAATGCCTATATCAAGGTCTACACAAAGAGAGACGGAATCGCCTTCTCCGGCACCGTCCAGCCCGGAGAGTCCTTCCTCCTGAATGGTGTGGATAGCAAAGGCACCTTGGGAACGGAGATTTACTTCTACGTCAACAAGTGCTACAACACCAAAATGCACACCAGCTGTTCTGAGCCCATTGGCCCCGGAACCGAAAGTGGTGACTTCCTGATTCTTGAAGGCAAGAGCCGCAACGGTGGCGAACTGTGCGACGTCAATGAAGAACCTCCCGGAGATGACAAGGGAATCTGTGAAGACGGGAAGCTCAAGAAGCTTTGCTTCCTCTACACCGCAGATGACTGCAGCGCCTCCAATCACTCCCAGCCCGACGGCAAAGCTGGTTGCGTGGACTATGACGGCCCCCTGGGTGCCGCCTACATCTATGTGACCGACAAAGAAGACGTCAATGATGACAAGGCCAACGTCCTCTATGAAGGTCTGGTACTTCCTGGCGAATCCTTCTGCATCGTTGGACCGGTAGACAGCGGTTCGACCAAGTGCAAGCACGACGCCAAACGTTGCAGCAATTGCAAGAGTTCCAAGAAGTGCAGCGGAAAGAGCTACAGCAAATGCGGTAGCAAGTCCTATGGTAAGAGCTACTATGGCAAGAGCTACAGCAAGTGTGGCAGCAAGTCCTATGGCAAGTCCTATGGCAAGTCTTACGGCAAGAGCTACGGCAAGAGCTACGGCAAGAGCTATGGCAAGAGCTACGGCAAGTCCTATGGCAAGTCCTATGGCAAGAGCTACGGCAAGTCCTATGGCAGCAGCTGCTACAGCAAATGCGACGATAAGAAGCGTGACGAGAAGTGTGATGGAAAGCGCTACGGCGACTACGACAAGGACTGTCACAAGTCTTGTAAGAAGTCGAGCAAGAAGAAGTTCAGCCAGAAGCTTTCTTCCAACACCTACGTCCACATCCTCAATGAAGACGGTACGGAAGTAATGCAGCAGGTTCAGATTCACACCTCCTGCTCCGTGCCCCTCTTCCTGGGCGACCAGTTCGGAAGCATCGTAATTGAAGGCTTTGAACTTGAGTAAATAGCCCCTGTCAACCCCTGATAAAACGGGCAGTGACCACCATCTGGTCACTGCCCGTTCTTCTTTTATCGCACATGGCGTCCCAACCCGTGATGAAATGATCGGTCGCCTCGTCAGGCGAGCAGGGCCTCCACCACGCGCCCGTCCACATCCGTAAGGCTCTCTTCGCGACCCTGGTGGAAATAAGTGAGGGCCTCATGGTCCAGGCCCATCAGATGTAGAATTGTGGCGTGGATATCGTGAAGGTGCACCTTGTTCTCTATGGCCTTGAAGCCCAGCTCGTCGGTGTGGCCGTATTGCATGCCACCCTTCACCCCGCCACCGGCCATCCACATGGAGAAGCCGTAGGGGTTATGGTTCCGTCCCGGGGCGTCTTTTCCTTCGCTGAAGGGCATGCGCCCGAATTCTCCCCCCCATACGACCAGGGTTTCATCCAGCATGCCCCGTTGCTCTAAATCGCTCAGCAAGGCTGCGATGGGCTGATCCACTTCCGCGCCGTGCTGACCATGGTTCTTTTCGATACTTTCATGGGCATCCCACGTCTCTTCGAGATGGCCGCCGCCGGAGTAAAGTTGTACGAAACGTACCCCGCGCTCGACGAGACGTCGTGCCACCAGACAATTGCGTCCGAACTCGTCGGTCGGCGCCTGGTCCACGCCATACATCTTCAGGGTTTCCGGTGTTTCCTGGGCGATATCGACCGCTTCCGGGGCCTGGGCCTGCATGCGAAAGGCTAATTCGTAGGACTCGGTCCGCGCGGCCAACTCATGGCCTCCCGGCAGCCCGGCGAGGTGTTCCTGATTCAGTTGCGCCAACAGATCCAACTGGGCGCGTTGGGCCTCCCGGCTTACGTGGGCCGGGCCATAGAGATCGAGGATGGGGTCTCCGACGGGCCGAAAGAGCGTCCCTGAGAAGGTGGAGGGCATAAAGCCACTGGACCAGTTGGGCTCGCCGCTGATAGGTCCGCCCCGTTTATCGAGCATGACCACATAGCCCGGAAGACTTTCATTCTCCGAACCGAGCCCATAGGCACACCAACTACCCAGGGAGGGCCGTCCGATGAAAGTCTTGCCCGTGTTCATGGCCACGAGGGCCGAGCCGTGTGCGTGACTGTCGGTGTGGCACGAATTGATGACACATAGCTTGTCAGCGTGTTTACGCACATTGGGAAAGTAGTCTGAAATCAACAAGCCACTTTCGCCACCGGGACGAAACTTGCGCCACGCTGGTGTGAGATAGCCGACCTTACGGCCCCCTGAGTTGATGTACTCCATGTCTTCGGGTAGCGTCTTTCCCGCATATTTTTCCAGCGCGGGCTTATAGTCGAACGTGTCCACCTGGCTGGGCGCACCGTTCATCATAAGGAAGATACACGATTTGGCCTTGGTAGGAAGGGGCGCCGGGCGCGCGCTCAATGGATTCGAGGAGGCTCCTGCCTGGCGGGTAAAGAACCCATCCCCTGCCAACAGACTGGATAAGGCCAACCCGGCGAAGCCACCGCCCATTTCCCATACGAATTCACGGCGAGTTTTCCCGCAAGGGAATAATCTTTTATCGCGCACGACCTGTTCCTTCACTTTTTACGATGGGACACCTGCCTGGAGAAATTTCTGAACCACGGGTCTATACGAATAATAAGAACAGGCACCCAACGCCAGGCGTCAGCAATTTGCTCGGCAGTATGCACTCAAACCGAAACCTGTCTACTATCCTGCGATTCGGCGGTCAATCTTCTCTTTTCCTATTCGTGTAAATTCGTGTTCATTCGTGGTTAACGAAAAAACCAAACCCGCTACTCCACGTAGATAAACTCATTGGAATTCAACAACACGTGACAAAGCGACGCCAATGCACGCCCCTTCGCCGCACCGGCATCTACCACACCAAAACGTTGCTCTTGCTCCTGCAGGTGCGCGAGAGAAAATTCCTGCTCCCGCTCCGAAGGCCTGCGGCCGAGGGCGTATTTCCAAACACGCTCCACCTGCAGTTCCGGTTCCACCGCGCCCGATGCTACCACCCGCTGCGCCAGGGCTCCACTCCGCTCATGGGCAAAGGTGTTGTTCAACAGGGCCAAGGCCTGGGTAGGCGCGATGGTCACGTCCCGCTGTCCACACGGCGATACCGTATCGGAGAAATTGAAGGTCGTCATCATTGGTGAAAGCAGACTCCGGGCACTGTACATATAGAGACTACGGCGGCGCTGCTGCTCGGGAGGGGACGCCTGCCAGGCGGCGTCCTTCTTCGAGAGGCCCTCCAAAGCGCTCGCCGGTACCGTTGCCTTAAAGCTTGGTCCACCCATAGTTTCATCCAGGTCGCCGGAAACAAACAACATGGTGTCCCGGAGGGCCTCTGCATCCAAGCGGCGCCGCTGCGCATGCCAGAGAAAGTGATTTGACGCGTCCTGCTGGTTGTACGCCGCCTGCAAGGGGTGGATACTCGCCTGCTGGTATGTCTGTGACATAAGAATCATTTTATGGAGAGGCTTCATTTTCCAGCCCCCTGCGACCAACTCCGCAGCGAGCCAGTCCAGCAACTCGGGATGGGTCGGTAGGTCGCCCTTGTAGCCAAGATTGTTCGGCGTGCGGACTAGTCCTGCGCCAAAGTGATGCTGCCATAGGCGGTTTACCAATACACGTGGCGTGAGGGGGTTTTCCGGGTTAACTATCCACTGGGCCAACTGGAGACGACGCTGGGTCGTTCGAGCGCCCTCTGGCGGTGGTGAGAAGCCTTTCACCAGCGTTGGCACGGCGGTGGGCACGCCTGCCGGCACCACATCGCCGGGCTTATCGCGCTCCCCATTCTTGAGGAGATGAAGGGGACCCGGCTTAGCCGAAATATCCGTCCAACCGAGCACGTTTTCATACCCCAATTCACTGGCTGTAGGTCCCCCCTGTAACACCGCTGCCCCGCGTGGATTGATAGCCCCGGGCCAGAACACGGCCGCCATGGCGTAGTAATCCGTCTGTGGAATGGGATCAAACTTGTGATCGTGACAACGGGCGCATTTTACCGTGAGACCGAGAAAGGCCGACGAAGTCACATGGACCATATCCTCCAGCCGTTCATATTTATAGTCCTCTTGATCATTGGGCTCGTCGTTCCACGTACCCATGCGGAGCATCCCGGTGGCGATAACGGTTTGCTCGGTGCGCCCTGGAATTTCATCCCCCGCCAGTTGTTGCACCACAAACTGGTCGTAGGGAAGGTCATCATTGATGGCCTTGACCACCCAGTCGCGATATCGCCACGCATAGGCTTTCTCCTGGTCGCGCTCATAACCACAGGTTTCAGCGAAGCGGACCAGATCCAGCCAGTGACGGGCCCATTTTTCGCCAAATTGGGGAGAAGCCAGGAGCCGGTCCACCACCCGTTCCCACGCATCCTCGCGCATATCTGCTTCAAAGGCCTTCACTTCCTCAAAACTCGGCGGCAATCCGATGACATCGTAGTAGGCCCGACGAATCAAGTCGCGCCGAGACGCCGGAGGCGCGGGGACCATCCCATTGGCTTCCAAGCGGGCCACAACGAACGCGTCGATTGGGTTCGTGACAGGAACACGCCCCGGTACCACGGGCGGCTCGGGGTGATTAACGGGTTGAAGGGACCACCAATCGCGGCCACCGCGCACTTCAGTGGTGGCTTCATACAGATCGAGCGTGCGCCCTTCTGGCCAGGCTGCCCCACGTGCGATCCAATCACGGAAGACCGCAATTTCGTCATCGGAAAGCTTCTTTGACAGGCCTTTTTCCTCGGGGGGCATTTCGCCCTTGGAAATCAGGTGGAATAGTTTACTGTCGTCGGGTGCACCGGGAACGACGACCGGTCCATTCTTACCCCCTGCGAGCACGCCCGCGCCATGGGAAAGCACCACTCCCCCAGACGGATCCCGCTCCTGGTGGCACTCCAGACAACGCTTCACGAGCAGCGGTGCGACCTCGCGTTCGAAGTCCGGCGTGACGCCCCTATCCGCCGAAACCTGTTCCACCGAAATCCACGCAGACAGGAACAGTGCAAAGAGGCATCGCCTCTTCCCCACACAGCCTGCGGCATTCATGACGACTCGTACCATTGCGGTATCCTTGAGTTGCTCTCTCCTCGGGATAGAACTCCAAAGTACCAGTATATGGTCATCTCAGGCAAATAGCACGCGAGTACCGTCCTGTTATCGCTGTTTGTACTTCACTTATTCACCAGTGACTGCCAGGCCGCCATGGAGCGCTTAAGGTTTTCTTCCACGTCACCGCCGATGCCATAGCCCTGGAGCCCGATAGGACCTTCGTAGTCCATCTCCGCCAGTATCTTCAACATAGGTGCCACGTCATAGCTGCCGTCGCCAAGGGGTTGAATGAGCTGCTTCCATTCCGTGCCGTCCCCATCCGCCCCGTTCACCGTCACCATAAACAGAAAGGGCTCCGCCAACGCCAGGCGCGCCGGAAGGTCTTCGCCGTCCACCTTGAGCCAGTGACAGAGATTGAAGGTCACCCCTACGTTGGGCCGGTCCACCTTCTTCGCCACACGCACCGCATCCTCCACCCGCTCGACCCAATTCCCCGTGTGGGGATAGAGGGCGATGCGCAGGCCCCTCCCGGCGGCCTTATGGGAGAGACGACGGAGCAAGGCCACTGCGTCTTCATCCCCCTCGGGAGACGAAGCCTTGTGCACCTTGCTGGACAGGGGCATCCAGAGGACCGCGTCCCGCCCCGTGAGCATATCCATGGCCTCCTCAAGCCCCTCCTCCCACGGAGTCGCACCG
>JAUIMA010000676.1 GCA_030432675.1 Candidatus Hydrogenedentota bacterium
GGTCTGGGTGCCGCCGCCGGAAGCGCCCGTGCAGCCGATGCGGTCGGGGGCCACTTCGGGAAGGGACTGGAGAAAGTCGATGGCCCGAATGGAGGACCAGAGTTGAAAGGCAAAGGGATGGATGCCCCAGAGCTTTTCTTTTTCCGTGCCCCAGTTGTGGGGGAATTGGATGCTGTCCTGGTAGCCAATCATGTCATACATGAAGGTGACGATGCCCATGCGCGCCAGGGTGATGCCCCGGGCCGGGACCGAGCCCCGTTCGCCTTCTTCCGTGCGGCCATTGGTCCAGTGTCCGTGGGGGGAGACCATGCCAGGAAAGGGGCCATCCCCCAGGGGTTTGTAGAGATTGCCCGTGACGAAGAAGCCGGGGTAAGCTTCGAACTGGACCTTTTCCACCGTGTAGTCGTCGTGGGTGATTTTTCCGGAAAGGTCGGCGTTTAAGGGGGTCTTGTCGGGCAGGGGGTAGAGACCGGAGGTCAGGGCCACCTGGGTGCGAAGTCGGGCCGCATAGGCTTCCCATTCCGCCGCACTGTGAAACTCGGGCATGGTGAAAACCGTGTGGGTGTGGCGCGCCTGCTGGCCCCGGCCATCGATGACCGCTTCCGGGGTGTTGTGGACGCGGCTACGTTGGGTGACCGTGGCCGGGTTGAAATCCGGTGCGGCGGAGAGGGCTACGGCGGCGACGCCCGCTCCCAGGGTAATCGTGACGTTGCCGTCGGGACAGGCAATGTCGCCCACCTTCACCCAGTGGTAGGTGGCGTTGGCATCGGGCGAACCGGCCTTCGCGCGGAGTTCCTGGTCATTGATGGTGAGCTGGCCTGCGCTGTGGGCTGGGGACCAGGCCCAGGCGGCATAGGTGCCGGGTGAAACGGATTGCGCGGCGTCGTTGAGGTCGGCGGCATGAAACCAGTAGGTCGGGGCCGGGGCCGCCGCGATGCACAAGAGGGTGGCGAGTAAGGCATTCATAGGGACATGATCTCCTTCGTAAGGCAGTAGGTGAAGGGGTCATGATAGAGAGTTTTGGTGGTCGCTGCAAGCGGCAAAGGGACCCTCCCGTAAGATGCCCAGCCACCTGAGGGGCATTCCCACGTTACGAACAGCCCATCGACAGAAACGCCCCCCGATTCCTAGGGAAGCGGGGGGCGCTGATCTACGATTCATGTAGGCTGGCTACGCCTGCTGCTTCCGGCGGCGGAACGCCAGGCCCGCGATTCCCATTCCGAGGAGACTTAAGGTAGCCGGTTCGGGGACAGGCTGTTGCTGGTTGTCATTGGTCAGGTTAAAGGCCATCTCGTAGCCGATGCCGGAACCATCCAATAACCACGAGTCGCTCGGGCTGGTGCGAAAGAAAAGATCTTCGCTACTACCGGTGCCACTTGTCGACCAGTACCAATTGTCGGTCGACAGGGCCGTGTCGTTCACAATGCTGAGGTAGTAGGTGGTGTTGGCCGCCAGGGTGATGGGGGAAACGTCGACGGAGTATTCGTAGATGTCGAAGCTCCCCAGATCAAAACCCGAGTCGACCCGTGTTGCGGCACCGACCGCGATATCCAAGAGCGCAGAATCTGCGGGGTTAGTGCCAACTTGCTCGTAGATAGAGATCGTGAAATTGTCCACGGGTGCCAAATTGTCAAAGGCATAGCCACCCCACCAATGGATATCGGTGATCGTATTGCTACCCGCGTCCAACGTAAAATTGTCGACGATAAACTGGGGGTATCCCGGATCAGAGAAGAGGCCGGTTGTGAAGTCGGGTGCGCCGTTATCAAAGATAACGTCTGCGGGTGAGGTGCTGGCGAACGCCAGGGTAATACCGAGAACGAGTCCCAAGATGCGCTTCATGTTAATTTCCTTCATTGGGTGAGGGGCTATAAGTCAATGTACGGCAGGTACAGCGCCAGTATCGTGCCCAAGAAGGTGTGTTGGGTCTAAGTGCTTGGTAATGAGTGATTTAGGCTGTTTCTGAGGTCTACATAGCGATGTTTTTCTTGTTGCGCGATGAAAATAGTGCGTCACAAGTGAATTATAAGTCACATGGAAAAAGAGCGTGGTGTTATGATTTGCTCAAAAAAGACCACATATATGTCTTCATTGCTATGTTATTGCTTGGGTTCTTCGGGTGAACGCTATCTACTGTGGAACGATAGCTCGGGGTTCCGGCAGCAGGGGGGCGAGTGTGTCCCCGAGGTCGTGACACACTTTCTGAAAACCCGACTCCGAAAAGTGGACGACGTCGGTGAAGTCGTCCTCACCCATACCCCACTGAGCCCCTTGGGGCGCCCAGATCAGCTCCGCATGGGGTGCGTGAGACTGGAGGCCCTCGTGCAGCATGGCGTAACCGTGCTCAGGGGCCTGTAGGTGTTGCTGGAAATCTTCGCGAACGGGAAGCCAGGTCAAGACCAGACGGGTATTCTCGGGAAGCAGTGCCTGCAGTTCCTCCAGGGCACCAGTCTGAATCGATGATGGCTGGTCACCGGGGGCGTAACTGCGCATCATATAGGCCTTTGTCCGCTCTGCACTGCGACGAACGCGGGTTCCGATAACCACCTGGTTTCTCCGGGGAGTCGAAAAATAGGCCTCATAGGCGGCTTCCGGCGTGCCTGCGAGACGGGAAAAGCCGTCCCACCATCCGATAATACGACGTCGTTCGCTCACCCAGGGGTAGAGTGTGTCGGACCAGACGAGGAGTTGGTCGCTGGTTTTTTCGACCCGCATGCGCTCCTCTACGGTGGCCAGGGCAAGAAACAGGGGATCGGTCTCTGCAAAGAGCGGGCCC
>JAUIMA010000089.1 GCA_030432675.1 Candidatus Hydrogenedentota bacterium
CCAGGTCCGCACCCACCATTTCCTCTACGGTGTCCTTAAAGTTGTAGGGAAAAAGGTCACCGGCACCGGCACCCGCGTCGAGCACGCGCATGCCCGGCTTCACCGCCGCTTCGATCATCTGGAGAAATACGATGTCATTGTTGCATTGGTCGGGGCGGTAAAAACGTGCTTTGGCCTTGTCTGCGTCCATGAAGGAATTCCTTGTTATCAAATGATGTCGGTACTAAGAGAGGGTTATGCACTGGCCGTTGTGGGCCGATTCGACGGCGGCGAAACTGGCTCGGGTCACGTTGCACAACTCCGCGAAGGGTATCAGGGGCGCACCACCCGTTGCCACCCGATCGACGAAGGCGGCGATTTCGGCCTCGTGGCCTTTGTCCTGACGCTTGGTCTTGAATTTCTTGAAGTTGGAGAAACCAAAGCCCGTGGTGGCCCGGAAGTTCTCCATGCGCAATACACGGCCATCGCTGAAGACTTCGAGGGTCTCTTTGGGATAGCTGCTCGCGCCGTTGGAAAAATAGTTCACTGTGCCCACCGAGCCGTCGGCAAATTGGAGCAGGATGGCTACCTTGTCGCCCCGGACCGATACGCCTTCGCCCACCATCATGGCGGAAACCTGCGTGACCGGGCTCCCGGCGATGTGGGACAGTAGATCGATAAAGTGACAGCCTTCGCCAATGATGCGGCCGCCGCCCCGTTCGGGGTCCTGAATCCAGTGGTCCGCCGGAATGGCCCCGCCATTGACGGTCATGTTCATGCAGAGGGGTTCGCTGCGGCCGGCGAGTACTTCTTTTATCTTGACGGTGTGGGGGCTGAAACGTCGGTTGAACCCGACGAGGAGTTGGAGCTTTTCCGAACCGCCACAGGCATCGTAGGCCGCCTCGATCTGGGCAACTTCCGCTTCGCTCATGGCCAGGGGCTTCTCGACGAAGACATGTTTGCCCGCTTCCAGCGCCTCGATGACGAAGCGCGCATGGAGGTGGTGGCCCAGCACGATAAACACCGTGTTGATGTCGGGATTGTCCAGAATGGACCGGTGATCCGTGGTGGCTTCCTGGATGCCAAACTTTTTCGCCGCGTGCTGGCCACTCAGGCCACCCTTACTGGCAATGGAAACCAGCCGCGCCGGTGTCTTTGCGATGGCGGGGAGGATGGCCCCCTTGGAGAAGCCACCTGCGCCAATGACGCCCACAACCGCCGACGCACTGCCCGCCGTCTTGCCCGATGGGGGCGTGATGGTCACGGCATTGGCCTGACTCACCTCGGCGGGATAGGTCATGACCACCCCCAGTGCGGACGCATCATTCTGCACCTTCTCATAGGCCGTCAGGGCCTCGGCGAAGGGGATGCGATCCGTAATGATGGGGTCCAACTGGAGGCTACCCGAGGCCAGTGCGCCCAGAATGGCTTCAAAATTCCGCTGTTCGGTCCAGCGGACAAAGCCGATGGGATAGTCCTGGCCACCCTGTTCATAAGGTTCGTCATAGCGACCGGGCCCATAAGAGCAGGAAACCTGAAAGGTAATCTCTTTGCGGTAAAAATCGTCGCGGCGGAGGTTGAGCCCCACCACGCCCACGAGGATAATGCGGCCCCGTTTGCGACAGGCTTCCGCCGCCTGATGCATGATCGCGTCCGTCTTGGCCGATGCCGTGATGATGACACCGTCGACGCCGATACCGGAGGTCCAGGCCTCGGCCGCCGCGATCGGATCGCCACCGGCACCCAGGTTGACCGTTTCCGCGCCAAAGCCTTCCGCCAGCTCGAGTCGCTCTTCACTGAGGTCGACCGCCAGCACTTCACATCCGCTCGCCCGGAGCAACTGGGTGGTCAGGAGGCCGAGGAGGCCCATACCAAAGACCATAAACTTTTCGCCGAGCGTTGGCTGGGCCAGGCGGACCCCCTGAAGGGCAATACTACCCATGACCGTAAAGGTGGCCTGTTCATCAGAAACGCGGTCGGGAACTTTCGCGCACAGATTACGGGGTACACACACGATTTCGGCATGGGAGCCATTGCTCGCCACCCGGTCGCCCACCTGAATATCGTGGACGCCCGCACCCACTTCCAACACGACGCCTGCATTGCAATAGCCCAGGGGCAACGGCTCATCCAGCTTACGGAAAACAGCCTCCAACGTGGGCATGAGGCCATCCGTCCGCATCTTATCCAGCACCTGCTTTACCTTGTCTGGCTGTTGACGGGCTTTCTGCAGGAGGTTGGCCTGACTGAATTCCACCACCATCCGCTCCGTGCCTGCGGAAATAAGCGAGGCCCGTGTTTGAATCAGGAGCTGGCCACGACCCACCTGGGGACAGGGGATTTCCGCCAATTCCATTTCACCGGTACGAAGATGCTGCAAAATCTGTTTCATGAATAGGTGCTTTCAAATAGGGTCTGATTATTTATGATGCCAGCGGATAAAAGCGGATTTGGATGGAGTCTTAGCGAGCGGCAAGTGCATCTCCGATACCATAGAAGTTTGCGATGTGAGATGTATGCCTGCTCATGCAGAGGGCTTGACCGAAAAACTCATATGCCCAGAGTCTAATTGTTTCTTGCTACGTCGGCCACGATTTCGTGGATGCGATCTTCCATGGCAGACCAACTAAGTCCGTCTTCATAAAGTTTTCGCCCATTTTTCCCCTTGCGAATTGCTTCCGCAGAGTTTTCCTTCATGTCGACCAAACATGCTTCAAGTGCGTCGATGTTACCGTAGGGACAGAGGAATCCGATGTCACGCTCCCGTATCCACTCGGCTTTCACAAGCTCTTCATTTACAATGATCGGTCGAGCTGCCATCATGGCGTCAAACCATTTATTGGAGGCCGCCAGACGATTAATCATGGACGATGGATCATAAAAAGTGAAGACGGCATTGACACGAAAGGGGAGTGTCAAGGCCTCGGTATAGGGTACACGTCCAATAAAGTCTATGTTGTCCAGTTCGTCCACATCTTTTTGGATATCGTCGTCAAACAGATATCCCGCCAACAAGAACTTTATGTCGGGGCGACGACGAGCCACTTCTGTGAGCAACTTGACGCCACGATTTTCGCGGAGATAGCCGCACGCCAGGATGGTAAAGTCTTCCGAGGAGGCCAGATGTTGTTCTTACGGCACTTCGCTCCACTTATCCGGACACGAGTTGTATACGATGACGAAGCGATCCAGATTCGGGTAGTCGGGCTGAATACGAGTATCGTCAGGGACAATAACCCGGTCTGACGCGGCGATCACCCGGCGATCAAGCCACTCAATCGTGCCTCGTAGTAAGTTTGGCGTAAACGGACGCATGGAAAACGTATCTAGAATGATATAAACCAACGGTGTTCGCGTAAAAAACTTCGCCATCGCCGCAGGCAAACCGGAATCAAAATCACTAGCCATTACCACATCAGGACGTCGAATGAGCAAATGCCAGAAGGCGACAATGACCCAGAGTGGAAGCGCCAGGGCTAACCAACGGTTCGCATAACCCCAACCCCGTTGAATCATGCGAAACTGAATGCCATCTCGCTCGAATGTTTTCTCTTCCGTGCGCTCTCGATCCCATCCTAAGAATGTGACTTCGTAGGGGCCCGATGCGAGTGTAGGCAAAAACTTATCGATGTGGGCAACCCCGGAGCCCTGATGGCCTGCGAGGAACAGGATTTTCGTCGTTCGTTCACGGGGCGCTGATGCGTCCTGGTGCATTGCAGATTCCTTCAGTGTTTATACGTTCGCAAATAATTCATGAATTACGGCGGCCGGCGCGTTTCCCATCGCGGTGTGCGTAGCAAATTGCGGAATATATTCCGTTTACGTATGTCGTGCCGTTGTGTGTATGCATAATTCTATCGCGAGCAGCGTCCGATAGACGTTGTTGTGTATCTTTGTCGGAAAAAATGGCCACGAGCTGCTGCGAAATTTCCTGAACGACTTCCTCCTCCGATTGTTGATCATCGAAGCGAAAGCCGTTTTCCCCGTCAACGATGTAGTCCTCTTCTGTTCCATCACACGTGCCGCAGATGACCGGCACGCCGTGCGCCATCGCCTCGATCATAGCCAGACCCCCGAGTCCAGGAAGCACGAAGACGGAGGCCAACTGAAAGTAGGTGGCTACATCCTCCACAACTCTCCCCGTGAATGATACCTTATCGGCGATTCCCAAGTCAGCAATCAGGTCCTCTGTTTCGAGGCGGGAGCTGCCATCACCTACCATTAAGAGGTGAAGAGAAGGCACCTCGGAAACGGCTTTGCGAAATGCCCGCACCAAACGGTCCAGGCGTTTGTTCGATTCCATGGCACCGACAAATAACACGACTTGTTTGTTATCCAGCCCCAGTCGTTGGCGCAGTGGTACGACATCAGCTTGAATGCGTTGGATGTCGGAAAAAATCTTGTCGGTGTCGAGACAATTTACGGCAAGAAAACATTTTTCCGGAGGATGACCGGTGTCGTGGAAGTACTGAATGGCGCGGGTGCTATAACCGAGCAGTGCGTCGGAGAACGCCTCAAACCAGACAACCAGCTTTCGATATTGCCGTGCGAGTCCCGTGTACTTTCTGCCTTTCAGCATCCCCAACGACCAACAAATAACGGGGGTGCGGGTTATCGCTACGTAGGCTGCGACAAGAAGGTTGTTGAATATGTTTCCGCCGCCTGCGGTGATGATGACGTCGGGGCGGTAGCGCCACAACACGAGGGGCAAGCTCGGGTTGAAGGTCACGTGGGAGTCTCTGCCAGAGCTTCGGAGACGACTCTGAAAGGTCCATAGCTCCGAATGTTCGATTCCCTCTGTGTCCGTTGCGTTGGAGAATTTGGTGCCTCGGATATCGGCACCATGAAAAATGTGCAGGTGGATGTCAGGCTTGTTGTGCAATGTTCGGTAAATGGGGACACGATAGTGGGAAATCGTTGAGATGACCAGGGCGACTTTGATTGGCCGGTTGGTAGAGTCAGGATGTGGCATGGGGTACTTCCGGTGTTGTTCCGGCGACATCAATGGACCGATTGGATTGCGAGTTGATTGTAGGAGACACGTTAGCGCGCCCGACAAGGTACTTCGCTGTGGCGTGAGCAGCGAAGAAGTAGACGGCAAGATTAATCAGCGGATTGGTAAAGCCCCCACGAGCCAAGTGGAAAATCATGGCAAACGAAACCGCGAGCAACAGTGCTTGAGTGAGTGAGCTGGAGCGATCGACTCTTCCAAATACCATGCCAAAGAGCGCCATTCCCAGAATGCCCCACATGCCGAAGTTTACATACAGATCTCCGATGACGCCAACCGGTGAAGTCTGGACGCTGACGGCATCTTCTTCGAGCCACTGTGCGACGATTCGTTGCGAATTGTACGGCTTCTCGGGCCAAATGGAGCGGGGGATAGGCACAAACAGGAGACGATAATAGGAAAGCCCATAGAGGTAGTCATGTTGCGAAGGAACGATTTCCAGAATTTGCAGGACCCACTTCGAATAGCCAAGTTCCCCTCCGCCCTCGAAGGCATAGCGAATACTGTCGGCTACGTTGATTTCTACGTCTCCCAAGCTCTCCGCTGCTTGGAATTGTCCCCGGAAAGTGCGGTGCACGAACATGCCCAAGACCAGCGCGCAGGCAACTCCCACTAATGCAAACTTCTGGATAGTGGTTAACCGAGACCGAAGGCGCGGTGAGCGGCGACTGCGCAGAACGGTCAATCGGGGGCAGATAAGATACCAGCCTACGAGTAAGCCAACGACGTGGATAACGGGAAAAGTGCGAACCCGAAGGGCCAGGAAGAGGAAGACTTCCACTGCCACGATAATGGGAATCCAGAATATACCACGGCTGGGTCGGCGGCGTATCTGTACGGCTAGAAGTGGATACAACAGTGCCCCCAGGCCCAGCAGGTAGATTCCTGCCATGCTCAGGAGACCGGCATTGACTTTGAGGTCTAAGCGGGTTTGCGACAGTATCGCGCCGAATGACCCCGCATTCATGATTAGAATTACTACAGCGAAAAGATTCAATGCCAGCAGTATGTTGATCGTGTTGGCAAGTCGACCGCTGGTAGTTGTGTAGGAATCGTTCCATCGTCGGGAGTGACGTCGAGATGTGGTGAGTTCGTAGCCCAAAATAAAGAGGTTTAAGCCGCTGACGGCAAGAAACAAATAGTCAAGAAAGACTTCGTCGGTGGCCGGTATATCGACGCCTGTCATAGGCGCAATGATCGGGTAGACCAGGAATAGCCCAATGTAAGGCGCGGTAAACCAGGTAAAAAAACCGGGAAATCGTGCCACAAGAAAAATGTGACGCAAGGCGAGTAGCGCCGTAATGCCGCAGAGAAAACGTAGCGGGCCTATCGCAACCGTGCCCTGATCCCAGAGATATAGCGCCACTAATGTCACCAAGAGGTATGGGAGTCGGGTGAGTCCCAATCGAATGCGTTTTTTCTTTCGCTTCGAATCGGTCATCGTTGTACCTCAAGGGAACGCAAGGAGCGTACAAGGAACAGGGTGCTGACAATAGCGATGGCACTCAAGATGAGGATTACCACAATTATCTGATAGGCCCAGATCATTGCGGCCGCCGATCCCAGAAGGCACATTGCCCCCACAGGCAGCGTAACTTGGTCGCGAAGGGGGATGCGAGCCACGTAGAGCGATATCAGCATGGTGCCCACAGCGACGATTCCGTTGGAAAAGTACAAGGCGACGGCCGCACCCCAGATGCCGTATTGCGGTACGATAAGCACGTTCAGCCCGATGCTCACCGCGGCTCCCAGCATCGTTACGGTGGCAATATAGCCAGTACGTTTGTGTGTTGTAAGTCGATAGTTTCCCTGTATGGAAAGTGGGCGTAGCAATATGGTGCCCATGGACATCGAAATGATCGGCAGGGCATCCATATAGTCTGCATTTTTTAAGAGCGGGATCAGGTAGGGGTACACAAACATGAGTGCTGCGCCCGCTGCTGCAGAAAACGCTACGCATGCATTGGTGTAAAAGGCGAGCCACTTTTCGCAGCGTGCCGTATCATCGGCGTGGCTGTAGATTTTGGGCTCGAAATATGTGGATAGTATGGCGAAACCGACGAATAGACCACTACCTAGTGTAAAGGCCAGTGTAAATATGCCTACTTCTCGTGTGGTGCTGTAAATCTCAAGGAAGAAGCGACTGAAATAGCTGAGAATATTTCCGCTGACGATATGGAAAACGAACGGCCAGCCAAAGAGGAGTAGCTCGCTGATAACGGTACGTTTCGCGGGCATGAAAGCCTGTTTGCGAAGATAGGGAATCGTATACCAGAGCATCAACGAGCCGGCGACACCCATTCCTATGATATAGCTTTGGCTTCCTCCTGTGGCAACAGCGAAACCAAGCACAAAGACAACTTTCAGAAACATGTAGTAAAGCCGAAAGCGTAGGAAGTCGCCCAGATTTCGTTGCGCACGGCCGATACAGATACAGAAGAAATTGAGATTAAATAGCGCGACGAAAATGCTCAAGAGAAGTAAGTCGGGTGCTACGGCAATACCCAACAACTCCCGATGACCGGTGAAATAGAGGCAAAGTACACCACAGGGTGGAATCCATGCGACGCCCCCCCAGATGGTCAGCGCCGATCGTAGCATGCTTCCGGGTGCGTCATCATTGGCATAAAAGCGTAAGACGGCCCGATCCATGCCCACGAGAGACACATTTGCCACCAGGAGTTCCAGTGACACGATAAGGCCCACTCGGCCGTATTCCTCCGTTGAAGTCAGAAATACGGGCAGGATGGCCATGAGCAGCCAGTTTAATCCGCGGGCAATCCCTTCGCCCGCCCCGAAAGAAAGTATCTGGCTGATGAGGCCGCGTTTTCGGACCGCGCTCTGGTGTCCTGATGTGCTCACGTAAAACGCTTCGTCCTCAAGTCGACTTAATGCGGAGGGGTAGTCCGGAGTCGTCTACCCACAGACCGACTCGCGATCCATTTTCGGTATGGAACCGGGTAGTTCGATAACTGTGACGACGGTTACAGTGCGGCGTGCCAACCCAGTGTGATGAATTTAGGAACCAAGGGTTCCCAGCCGGTATCCGGATCTTTGTGCAACAGATTTACCATCATTTCGAACGGGACATCGGGTGCTTCAACGCGTCGCTGTACAACCATTACGTCCCCTGGTGTCCAAGTCGTGGTGGGTGTGTCGGGGGTGATGCCCCATTTGATTACCCGCGTGCTCTTGCCATTGCGCTCGGGCAATTTGTCGGCGTGCGACTTGTCCACCACACCATGCACATAGGCCGTATAATCCTTGTCGGCGGGGGAAGTTGCGCGGAGCGCCAGCAGAATGTCATAGGTGCCCGATTCGACAAGCACATAGTCGAAAGCGACCAATTCAAATGCTCCGCTAAGGGGCACGGGAAAGCCCTCTAGCGTCGCAAGTTTCTCATCCAACGCCGATGTCGCGGCCGCAATTGCTTCCGTGTGGTTCTCCGGGTCCGCCTTGAGAATCTGGATGCGAGAGGCGAGAGTGTATACCGTTTCCAGGCCAGGTCGGGTGTGCGCCAGTGTTGTGATGTCTGCTTCCGAAATGGCCCGTGGCATTACTTGAAGTTCATCCATCGAACCCGAAGCCCCATTGGTCCTGGAATTAAGGCGAAGTGAATTGCCCCCGCCCATCGTTGCCGTGTAGGTACTATCACTCGACTCACCCTGCAGGATGCCGTCGCACCAGGCGCGCAATTGCTGGCCGCTGCGCTGGAAGACGTAGTGATGCCACGTGCCGGGATCGCTTGGTACAGATACTACGGGCGAGAGCACCGGGGCGCCGATCTTCGGAAGGTAGAAATTCATGTATACGCGCCGACCAACGCCTTCTTCATCGCCACGCTGGTACAAAATAATTCCACCGTTCTCTTCCGTGCAATTTGATAACACGGCACGGTAACCATCGGGAAAAGGGGCTTTGTCACTCTTCCACCAGAAAGACACCGTGAAGTCCTGGTCGGCGGCGAAGGCGCTGCTAACCTGCTCTGCGGGGATTTCGATGGCATCATCCACCCCGTCAAAGGTCAGGGCCGTTTCGATGACACCAGGAACGCTATGGGCCTTTGTGTTGGCCGTGCCGCTCTCGTCCAGCAAGGTCTGGTGCTGCGCATAGGGCGAGCTGTCGGTCACGGTGGCGTCCGTGCCGGTATCGTTCATGGAAAGGTGGAGGAGCGGGTCGTTCGGATCGCCGATGGCCGTCGCGGGTACTTGTTCTTTGGGCGCTTCCGCTACGGGGGAGGCCGCTTCAGGGGCAGGGGACGCCGTGGCCGGGGATGCCGGGGCCTCGCTGGAGGACAGGGGGGCGGCTTCTTCCGACTTCTTGTTGCAGCCGCTGAACAGGGCGCCTGCACAAAGAGCCAAGCCAGAACAGGTTACAATACCCAGGGACTTCCAATTTGAAGACGTATTCATGCGATTCCACAGTCCTTCTAAACGATGATGGGGTAGGGGGTGTGAACAGAAATCGGGCACAGTGTACCCGTATCCACGTTCATTTTGCCCGCCATCATACCCCAAATCAGGGGCGTGCTGCCAATAATCTAATCGGTGGTTGGGGTAATGCCTGGATATAGAGTCCGTGCCCGCTGGATAGGTGCCACGACGTTGTTTCCGGGCGTGCACCCTTCCCGGCTCGAGATGAAAAGGGGAAACGGCGGTGCTCAACCAAGAGGGCCTATCAGGCTTTCCGCACCTTGCCGTCCGGGTCGGGCAAGCCGCCCAAAGCATTGCGTGTGTCCATGATCAGCGGCGCGTGCGCCAGAATAAACAGGTAATCGTAGTCGCTGTGATCGGTGACCACCAGGATGCAGTCCTGTGAAGCGAGGAATGCTTCCGTCAGGGGCTGGCTTTCCATCGCGGGGATATCGGGCCAACGTCGCATCTTCGGGAGGACGGCGATATGGGGATCGTTATAGGTGACGTCAACACCTTTCTTCAACAGGCGCCGGATGAGTTCGAAGGTAGGACTCTCCCGTGGGTCGTCCACGTCCTTTTTGTAGGCGGCCCCCAGGATACAGATGCGACTGCCCCGCAAGGCCTGACCGTGATCATTCAGGGCATCTGCGACGCGGGATACGACGTAATTTGGCATGCTGGTATTGATTTCGCCCGCCAATTCAATGAAACGGGTGGTCAGGCCCGCCTGTCGTGCAATCCAACTCAGATAAAAGGGGTCGATGGGAATGCAATGGCCCCCCAGGCCGGGTCCGGGGTAGAAGGCCTGGAAACCAAAGGGTTTGGTCTTCGCCGCATCGATGACTTCCCACACATCAATGTCGAGGCGGTCGAAAATGACTTTGAGTTCGTTCGCCATGGCGATATTCACCGCACGGTAGGTGTTTTCGACGATTTTTGCGGCCTCCGCCACGTCGCAGGACGAAACCTGTACAATCTTGACGATGGCTTCCTGGTACAGGGCCACGGTGAGTTCTGTGGAGGCATCATCGTAGCCGCCGACCAACTTGGGAATACCGTCTGCTGAGTAATCCGAATTGCCGGGGTCTTCCCGTTCGGGGCTGTAGGCCAGGAAAAAGTCTTTTCCGACCACGAGCCCGCTCCGTTCGAGGATGGGCAACATGACGTTTCGGGTGGTGCCGGGGTAGGTTGTGCTCTCCAGCACCACCAACTGACCCGGGCGAAGACGGTCCGCAATGGCCGCGCACGTGGATTCCACATAGCTCAGGTCGGGTTCTCGCCCCTGGCCCAATGGCGTCGGCACGCAAATGAGCAACACGTCGGCCTCACCAAGACGTCCCATGTCATCAGTTGCGGTAAACTTGCCACCTGAAATCCAATCCTGAAGCCAGGCTGACGGCACATGTTTGATATAGCTCTTTCCTGCGCGAAGCAAATCTACTTTGTTGCGGTCAGTGTCATAGCCGATAACCGCATAGCCCGAGTTGATAAATGCCCGAATCAGCGGGAGGCCGACGTAACCCAAGCCGATAATGCCGACAGAGACCGATTTTTGCTGGATTCCTTCAAGCAATTGCGCGTGCATAAATATCGGCTTCCATAGTCCGGCTTTCAGAAAAAAGGACCGTCTGAATCAATCGGGAAAAGCGGTTGACAGGATGCCAACCCGCTATTCCGCTTCACGAACAAATTTGGCACCACAAATGAGTAAGCTGCACGCCAGGAAGGACCCCACCATGGCCATTAAGACCAGTTTACTCCGCGAAGGAGCAACCTTGTTTGGGTTGGCTTGGGCGTGATAGAGGATTGCTGTACCCGTTTGGGTGGCGTTCTCCGTCGAGAATTCAAGCAGCGCCACCTCCTCGGCTTTTGACGCCAGCGCCGTTCGAACGTTTTTGGTCTTGTCTGATTCCCGGGTCAGGGCGGCGATTTGGAGTTCGAAGTCAGAAATGCTCTTGCCCAGGATGTCGGCTTCTTCGGTCAAGGAATCACGCAATTCACCACGAGTTTTCCGGTCGGCCTGGCTGCGAAGATTCTTCAGGGTCAATTCTTCGATTACCTTGGCCTCTTCCAGATAGTCGTCCCGCAACAGGGCGAGCGACGTCTTCGTGGCCTCCAGCGCCGTCGTGCGCCGGTCCAATTCCTCGGTGATCATATCAATCTCGCTCTCCAGCTCTTCGGTGAGCTTCATGACCGCTTCTTCGCTGCGCTCCAACTGGACCGTGCTTCCGCGCAGCGTCTCCGCTTTTGAGGTCAACTCGACAATCGTTTCCCGGGTCGATTGATAGAGGGGATTCAGCGTTTCTGACTTGAGCGGCACCAACATATCGGTGTTGGGTGATTCTCCCTTATCCCGATTGATATAGAGGTCCCACAAGGCATCATCGGTGATAGCCTTATTCAACGTGATTGTCTCGGTTATATCCTTGAGCTGCTCCGTAAGGGCGGAGAGGGCCGTTTCCACGGCGGGGAGTTCATCGTCGACCTGTGCTTTCTCCGCCAGAATACGTTCCATATCGAGCTGACTGTGCTCGAAACGTTTCTCTTTCCCCAACAGATTCTGTTCCCGGCGGAATTTGCGCAGGGCTTCTGTTTGACGCACCTTTTGTTCGGATAATTCCAGCACTTTCTTTGCCTGGTCAGACAGATTTTCCAGTGGGAACGGGTAAGGCTCATTCTTCAAGAGCGCATCTTCCGCGACGGTACCGATCCATTCGTTGTCTACCCGCTGTTCCTGGATGCGGGCTTCACCTTCTTCGATGGCGACTTTATTGACGGCCAACTCGATGTCTATGTCAAGCATCTCGTCTTCCAGCATGCTGATTTTCTTGGTCAGCGTGGCCAGACGGGCTTTTTTCAAGGTCAAACTCGCTTCGAGTTCCTTCTCGGCCAGATTGCTCTCCAGTGTTTCGAGAGATTCGTTCGACTTCTTGTACATATCGCCAATGAAGGCGCCCAACGCTTCCACTCCCTTCGTGTAGATTTCACTGCTTCGGGTCTCCACCAGCGAAGCCCACTCATTGGCAATGCGCTCGGCATCATCGGGCGATTCGGCCTGGGCCTTTAGAATGAGTATGGGGAGGATGTCAGAACCGCCGGCCCCGCGAGACTGCTGTTTCTTAATTTCCGTGCGCAGGGTGCCTTGAAACTCGCGAAACCGGCCCTCTTTGCTTTGGTTTTTCGCAGCGTCTATACCGACCGCCCCTTTTTCAAGCAAGGTCTCGAAAAGCGTCCAGGTAATTTCGGTAGACTCCGTCAGGGCCTGCAGGGTCTCGACCGTCAAGGTGGGCACATCCTGTGGTGCCGGGTCTTCGGTGTTGCGGTCGATGGCGCGCGGTGGCTCCCGCACAATAAGCGCGGCAGATGACTCGTAGAGATTGGGTTTTGTGAGACTGAAACCCACCGCCAGCACACCCACGAGGATGGTGACCCCGATCAGGGTCCACTTCCAGCGAAAAAGCTCGCGAAGGATTTCGCCTAAATCCAACTCGTCATACGCTTCATGCTCTTCGACTGCTTGTGCCATATATCGCTCCAATAAGCTGCGCAGGTTGCGGGACGACGACTTTCCGTGCCGCTGTGCCCGAAACCGGGTCATGATCTTCACTTGGGCGCACGTCAGACTCCGGTTTTGGTCCACGTAGGATGATCGAGAGGCTCTGACCGGGATTTCGGGTCTACTCGTGCCGCACCGATTCTATCACGGCGCTTCCAAGCACTTCCAAGCCGGGGATTTGCCGTTGATTGCTCGGGCGTACTCCGACTATAATAACGCGGCAAGGGAGTCCCGTTGATCCCATATTCCAAACTTTTTGAAAAACCTTCGGAAAGGCCCTCCGGTGACCGAATTCTTGCTGCTGAAAATAGTTGCTGGACTCTTTTTCGGCTGCCTGCTTATCACCGTAGGCCTGATTCCATTGGTAATGCGCTTCGCCCGGCGCGTGGGTGCCGTTGATCGCGGTGGCTATCGGAAGGTATTCGAGGGGGCCATGCCCTTGTTGGGGGGGCTCGGCATCGCACTTCCCCTCCTGGCGGTCGGAGCCGTGGCGAGTGCCGGGGGCTACCTTCTCCTTTGGGGCAGCAATTGGAAATGGTTGCTGAAACATTTCCCTGACCAATTCGATTTTCTCTACAACCTCGCCTCCTACAATCGAAATGACCTGCTAATCCTTGTGCTGGGCGGAATAGCTATCCTGGTCCTGGGCCTTGTGGACGATACGCGGGGGATGCGTGCCCGGTGGAAACTCTTGGGACAGGTGGGCGTCGCTGCCTTCGTTTGTTTTGCAGGATATGGGCTCAACACCGTTTCCCTCCCTTTTGTAGGGACTATCGAACTGGGCTTCTTGCTGGGAAGCCTCTTGACCATGTTCTGGATCGTGGGCATGATCAACGCCTTCAATCTGATTGACGGGGTAGATGGACTGGCCTCTGGAATCGCGCTGGTGGGCGTGATTGCGCTGGTCGTACTGGGATTTCTTCAGGAGAACGTTTACGTTACCTTCGTAGGGGCGGCCATGGCGGGCTGTCTTCTTGGTTTCCTGGTGTATAACTTTCCACCGGCCCGCATTTTCATGGGGGACACGGGCAGCATGTTCATTGGCTTTACCCTGGCCGCCATGTCGCTGATGGGATCCCAGAAATCGGAAACCGCCGTTATCCTCCTCACACCGACCCTCGCACTCAGCTTCCCCATTTTCGAGACCCTGATTTCCATTGTGCGACGCTATTTGCGGGGTGTTCCCATCTTCGCGGGTGACAACCATCACACCCACCACCGGCTTCTGGGCAAGGGCTATTCCCAGCCCCGGGTGGTCTTGACCCTCTATGGGGTAGCCATCTGCCTGGCAACCGCCGCCGTACTGTCAGCGCTGATTCCCCTGGAATCCCGTTGGAGTGGTCTTCCCTATGCCCTTTATGCCGGCGCGCTGGTCTATATCGCGTGGCTGGCCGGTTATTTGCGGCCCACGGCGTTTCGCACCATTTTTGAGCGACGCCAGAAAAACCGCCTCTATCATGCCCTGGCGGCTTACGCAAAGCTCTGTCTCGACAATCATGGGGGCTGTGTAGAGCGTCGGCTGCTACTTGAGCTGTGTCGACATGAATTGGGCCTGCGCTATCTGGAAGTGCAGCTGGAGGGCGGCACGCGCCTCATGGCGTCTGAGGGGGTGCCGGCACAAGTGGCGACGCTGGAATCGGCAGAGACGCTCCGGGTGAAGTCCTCGGATGATCACGACGTCTTTTTGTATTACGCCTTCGGAGAAGTGCCATCGGATAATCATCGTCAGGATGTGATCGCCTGTCTGGCGGGAATTTTTGACCAGTGCATTACCGATCATGCCGCGAATCAACAAGAAATTGAATTGGCGGGCGTAGAAGATGAGCGTCCCGACGCTTCAAACGAAATTCTACCCGTCTCCGAGCCGCGCTCATCCTGAGCCATTCGTAGGGGTAAGGCGCCCGGGCTAGTAAAGGCAGGGGATTTGCCCGTTTCCCGTGCTGCGTTGGTATTCCTCCGCCACCGTCATCAAAGAGCCCATCACCACGTGCTCCAGCGATACACCCAATTCGTCTGCATAGCGTTTCAGTGTGGACTCCAAGGTAGGCTGGGCTTCCAATACTTTCTGGGCGGCAGACGTTACTTCTTCGCTGATGGTCATGGGTGCGGACATTGTTTCCGGCCTTTCCGAGGTTACCTGCGTTACCCTTA
>JAUIMA010000090.1 GCA_030432675.1 Candidatus Hydrogenedentota bacterium
GCGTGGAGAGTTTTCTCGAAATCAAGGCCATGAAACCGGATTCCAAGGTGGTGATGATGACGGGGTTCAGTCTGGAGTCTCTGCTGAAACAGGCGGAGGAAAGTGGTGCCTGGGCGGTGATGGAAAAGCCCCTGGAAATGAATCTGGTGATGAAGCTGGTGCAGGGGTGCACGCCGGTGGGCGTAGTGTTGGTGGCGGATGACGACGTGGATTTCAGCCGCTCGCTGGAAGAGCTGTTGCGCACAACGGGTTACTCGGTTCGTCTGGCAAGCAACGGCTCAGAGGCTCTGGAGCAGATAGCGGCGGGTCCGGTGGATCTATTGATCCTGGACTTGCGGATGCCGGTACTCAGTGGAAGCGCCGTCTACGAAGAATTGTTACGCCAGGACCACCAAATCCCGACCCTCGTCGTTACGGGATACTCGCGCGAAGAAGAGGCCAATCTGGCGTTCTTCCGAGGCCAGTCTGTCGCAGGCGTTTTTGAAAAGCCGTTGGACACCGTTGCGCTCATGCATCTGGTACAGAAATTAACCCCCTCCCCGGCTAGGTGATTTGGGTCAAACGTTAGAGGTTGTCCAACTCTGTGACTGCTGTAGCAAACACTGGGACACGTAAGCGTGTGCTTATCGTGGACGATGATCGTGATTTTTCCGCCGCAATTGGAGAAATCCTGGACTCGGAAGGCTATTCGGTCGCCTTGGCCCACAATGCGGAGGACGCCCTGGCCCATGTATCCACTGAGCAGGTGCATGTGGCCCTGCTGGACATCCGCTTGGGCCGGGACAGCGGCATCGATCTAATCCCACAGTTTCAGGCGCGGCAGGCGCATATCCTGTGTGTTGTCATGACGGGTCACGCGGCCGTGGAAACGGCCATCCAGGCACTTCAGGAAGGGGCCTACAATTACCTGCGCAAGCCGGTGGACGGCACTGACTTGCTCGCCACCCTCGCGCGGTGTTTCGAGACGATTGTCCTTCGGGAAGAAAAAGCGGAGGCCGAACAGCACCTCAGCGTGCGCAATCGCGAATTGGAGGCCCTGACCGTTCGCCTCCGCAATATTGTCGAATCCGTTCGCCGCCTGACCGCCTGCGCGGATGTAGAGAAACTACTCTCCCTTCTGCTCTATGAAGTAGCCGGAGATATCGGAGCGCAGCGAGGGCGCCTGTTCGTCACCCGTGACGGTCGCATGCGGGCGGCGGAGTCGACAGCAACCGATGGATCTCCCCATGGTGGCGATGCGCTGATCAACGGCTCCACCCTGGCCACGCTCAACCAAAGCAAGAAGCCCCTGTTGGTACGCAATTCCTCCGAGACTCCAGAGTTATTGCCCGACGGTTGGGAGCCCACGACACCAGAATCGATGCTGATGCTCCCCCTCTTCGGCGAGCAAGAATCCCTGATGGCCGTCATCGTGTTGTTTCGGGGTGTCAGTCAGCCCTTTTCCGAGCAAGATGGCGAATTGGCCTCACTGCTCTCTTCCGTGTGTTCGGAGATTTTACGGAGTACGGCATCGGCCCAAGCGGTGGCCACCGGGGAACAACGATACCGCCTTCTGGCCGACAATGTCGCCGATATCATCTGGACGATTGATGTGGAGGGCATGCCCACCTTTATCAGCCCATCGGTCTTGTCCATGCGTGGCTACACCGTCGCGGAGGCCATGTCCCAAACGCTCGAAGAGCGCATGTCCAACGAATCGGCGGGGGCGGTACGCACCCTCCTGAACACGGCCATCAACGGCGGAACGCAGGCCGTTCAACGGAGTCTGGCCAATATGGAGTTGGAGATGCGTCACCGGGATGGCCATCTGGTGGTAACGGAGACCAATTTCTCTGCCCTATCGGATGAGCAAGGCGAATTTGTAGGCCTGCTGTGTGTCTCCCGCGACATTTCTGACCGCAAGCGTTCCGAGGCCGCGCAATCCCGTCTGGCGGCCGCCGTGGAGTATGCGGCCGAGTCCATCATGATTACGGAGCCCGACGGCACCATTCAATATGTAAATCCTGCCTTCGAACATCTCACCGGCTATAGTCGGGCAGATGCGATTGGCCAGACGCCCCGGCTGATCCAGAGCGGAAAACATGATGAGTTGTTTTATCGGGAACTCTGGGAGACTTTGGCCCGGGGTGATGTGTGGACGGGTCGTTTTACGAATCGCACAAAGTCGGGCCGTCTGACGGAGGAGGAGGCCACCATATCGGCGATTCGCGACAGTCGCGGAAACACTATCAACTATGTCTCCGTGGCACGCGATGTAACCCACGAAGTGGAATTGGAACGCAAGTTGCGCCAGGCCCAAAAGATGGAGGCCATCGGTACCCTCGCAGGCGGCATTGCCCATGACTTTAACAACATGCTCAGCCCTATCCTGGGCTATGCCGAGTTGGCCATGACCGAAGTGGACCCCAGCTCTGAGCTGTACTTCAGCCTGAGCGAGATTTCGGCGGCGGGCAAACGCGCTTCGGAACTGGTTCAACAAATTCTCGCTTTCGGTCGGCGATCGGAGCAAGATCGGGTTGCTGTAAGTATTTCCTCCATTATGAAGGAAGCCCTTCGTTTGTTGCGGGGCTCCTTGCCCTCGACCATACAAATCCGCCAGGACATCCGGAATTGTGCGCCTGTCATGGCCGATTCGACGGAAATTCACCAGGTTATTATGAATCTCTGCACCAACGCCTACCATGCCATGCGGGATGACGGCGGGACGCTCACGGTTGGGCTGGTAGACCTTTCCATTCGAGATGAGCAGGAGGGGACCACAAAGGAAATTCCACCGGGAGAATACGTACAACTTACCATCGAGGATACGGGTCACGGTATGGACCAGGAGACGCTGGAGCGAATCTTTGAACCCTATTTCACGACCAAACGGGTAGGCGAAGGCACTGGACTGGGACTCGCCACGGTCCACGGAATCGTACAGAGTCACTTTGGCAAGGTAATGGTAGAGAGTACGTTGGGCGAAGGAACCTGTTTCTCGATTTATTTTCCGGCAGCTCCCTCCGAGCCCCCCTTGGAAATAGAACCGGGAACGACCAACGCCGTGGCTTCCGGGAGCGAGCGCATCCTGGTGGTAGACGATGAAGTAGCCATCGTATCTATGCTCAAACGGGGCCTCGGCTCCCTTGGCTATAGCGTTACCGGGTTTCGTAACGGTGCCGACGCTCTGGACGCTTTCACAGCAGAGCCCGATGCCTACGATCTCATCATCACCGATCAGACGATGCCGAAACTTACGGGGCTCGAGCTCGCCCGGCGCGTCAGCGCCATTCGCCCCGGTTTTCCCATCATTCTCGCCACGGGCTTCAGTGACACCGTCAACGAACAGATTGCCGTAAAATCGGGCATCCGTGAATTTCTCTTCAAGCCGACTTCGCCGCGGGTGATTGCCGACCACGTCCGACGCATTCTGGACGAAGTAGAATCTGCCCCCGAATAGGGGCGGATGCTTCAGGCGCTGCGCGCGAAACGCTGATATAGAAACGCCAACCCAAATGCGGCAGATTGCACCAGGATGATAGCGGGGCCGCTGGGCACGTTGATGGCATACGAGGCAAGTAACCCCACCACAACCCCCCCCGTGTTGACCAGCAAGGTCCACCACATCATGTGAACAAAGCGGCGGGACAGAAGCCGTGCGCACGCGGCGGGAATAACCAAGAACGCCGAAACAAGCAAGATGCCGACGATTTTCACCGAGATGACGACTAACATGGCAACGGAAACGAGCAGGATATATTCATCTCGCATCACCGCATGCCGGTCCACCCGGGCGAGGGTCTCATCGAAGGTGGCATAGGCCCATCGCGACCACAGGGGCACGCTTGCGAGACATCCCAACAATGCGACGAGTGAAAGATAGATATCGTAGTTGTTCAGGGCAAGTATGGAGCCGAATAGATAGGTAGTCGCGTCGGATGCATTGCCTTCGCGCAGATAAAGAAAAATTATCCCCAGTGCCATGGAAAGAGAAATGAAGACGCCGATGGCGGTGTCCGCTTCCAGGTCGGTCTTCGAGCGCACCCATACAATGGCCACCGCCACCAATACGGTAAAGGGGATGGCAACCAGCAAGGGCTCCTGGCCGAGAAACATGCCCAACGCGACCCCTCCGAAGGCACCGTGGGCCAACCCACTCCCGAGGAAGGCCAATCGGCGCTGCACAATAAAGGGCCCGTAGAAGCTTGCCATCAGCGCGATGAGTATCCCGCCCAGAAAGGCCCGCTGCATGAAGGGAAAGGCCATCATCTCAAGCATGAGAGTCGCCCTCCGCATGGGTCTCATGGACGTGTCCCCGATGTCCAAACAGGGAGAGCAGACGCGCTTCGGAAGCGACTTCTCGCGCGGGCCCATACTCCACGACGCGCCGGTCAAGGAGGAGCACCTGGTCTGCATGATAGCGGGCGCCCTCCCAGTCATGGGTAATCATCATGACCGTCGCGCCGTGTTTAGATTGATAGTCACAGAGAATGTGGTACATGGCCGCTTCGCCGCGCATATCCATTCCTGCGGCCGGTTCGTCGAGGAGAAGAATCTGCGGGGTGTTGACCAGACTCCGGGCAAGAAAGGCCCGCTGTAATTCCCCGCCCGACAGGGCCCGCACCGACTGGTCGGCCAAATCGGTGACTCCGGTCTGCTCCATCACGACCAGCGCCCGCTCGCGGTGGGCCTTGGAAATGCGCCAGGGCCATCCGCCTGAAATACCACTAACCACGAGCTCCAGAACGGTCGCCGGGAATTGGGTAGCAAAGGTTTTCTTCTGAGGAACATAGGCCAGGGCACTTCGATCGAGGGCCTCCGGGGCCCCGCCCAACACGCGAACACTTCCCGTCGTCGGCCTCTGAAGACCCAAGAGCACTTTCAACAAGGTGCTCTTTCCCGCGCCATTGGGTCCGATAATTGCCGTAAACGAATTTGATGGTGTGGTGATAGTTACCCCATCAAGTGCCACAACGTCGCCAAATGCGACCGTGACGTTGGAAGCCTCTATCACCGGCGATGTCATTCCAATGCCGCCTTCAAGCGCTGCGCGTTGTATGTAATGAGCCCCTCATAGGTCACCAATGGGCCACTGCCGCCGAGGGGATCGATCTCCTCCACGGTGGCACCGAGCGCTTCCGCCAGGGCATCGGCCGACTTTCGGGGCAATTGAACCTCTGACAGCACCAGCACCCGTTCCGAACCGGCCAATTGTTCCCGTATCGTGAGTATGGTGCGGGGAGACAACTCCTTCCCGGGAATCGGCTCCACATGAGCCACGACGTTCAGTCCGTAGCGGGCACAAAAATAACTCCAGGACGGATGAAAGGCCACAATGGGGACATCCGAAAGCCCCGCCATCTGCTCGCTCATCATGTCATTCAACTGGGCGAGAAGTTCGAGGAACTCGCGCCCGTTTGCTTCATAGTGGGCACGTCCTTCGGGATCGAGCTCGATAAGTTTGTCGAGAAGGCCAGGCACCAGTGCCGCTACGGCCTGGGGATCGGCCCAGAAATGGGGGTTCATCTCACCATGGGGTACCACGTCATGTTCGTGACCAATCGAATCCGGATAGGCCACCTGGAAGGGAGCGGGCAAAATATCTAAGACCGAGATTGCCTTCTTCCCCCCTGCGGAAAGTACCCAACCGTCCAATTGTGAATCGACGTAAAAAATCGCCGCTGCCGTCTCGAGGGCAATGGCATCAGCGGGACTCGGGGTAAAAGTATGGGGCGATGCACCGGGCGGCAGCAGTGAAACCACTTCTTTCCGCCCCTTTACGAGCGGGTCCAGCAGCATTTTCAGCGGCGGGATTGTGCTGACATAGTCCCCCTGGCGCGATACGGAGGGCGTACAACCCACCCCGGTCATCGCCACCACTACGAAGATTACGAGAAGGCGGGCGAGGCCGCCTGCTTGATGGACATTTCGGAACATAGAAACTGGATTTTCCTGTCGCAACGAATCTGACGTGCCCCTTCCGAAGCCACCGAACACTTTGCTATAGTGAAGGGCGTCGTTACGTCGACCCCTAATGATAAACTACTATCAATAATCAATGCAAGGAAACACTTACCGTGCAACGTGATACGGCACAACGCCGGGCCATTCGGGGCGTATTCAATCAGGAAAACCGCCCCCTTACCCCTCAGGAACTATTGGAAGGTGCACAGGTCACCGTACCTCAAATGGGCCTGGCGACCGTGTATCGAACACTGAAGAGCCTCACGGAATCGGGCACCGTCATGGTAGTGGACGTGCCGGGCGAACCCCAGCGCTATGAAATCGCCGGAAAAGATCATCACCACCATTTCAGCTGTAAACAATGTGGACGGATGTTCGAAATGGATGGCTGCCCCGGCGATTTGGAGCGTCTGGTACCCGATGGATTCGTGATGGAAGATCATGAAGTGTTTATCTATGGACGGTGCAGCGACTGCTCCTGATCCAACGGGACGTATCGATTCGCAATCTGCTCCATGAATCCCGCGTTGTGGGAAACCAGCACGATATCCTGTGGGAGCCCTGTCAACACCTCCACCAGCCTTGCTTCGGTCCGTACGTCCAGACCTGCGGTGGGTTCATCCAGCAATAGCACATCGGGTTCCATGGCGAGCACGGAGGCCAGTGCGACGAGGCGCTTTTCCCCACCCGATAGCTTGTAGGTAACCCGCTCTTCATGGGCACGCAATCCCAGGTCCGTGAGTACGCGACGGGCCCGTTCCCGCGCCGCTTCGTGGCTCAGCCCGTAGTTCAATGGCCCGAACATGACATCATCGAGCACGGTGGGCGAAAAGAGTTGATCGTCGCTGTCCTGCAGCAAATATCCGGCCCGACGACGCACCTCGCGAAAATCCGTCTCCCGCGAGCGGTTTTTTCCAAAGGCCCAAACCCGCCCCGATTGCGGTCGGAGCAATCCCGTGATGAGATGCAGAAGAGTGCTCTTCCCACTCCCGTTGGGACCCGTCAGGGCCACCCGGTCTCCGGCTGAAAGGGAAAACTCGAAGCCTTCGAAGAGCGGTTTTGCCCCCGGGTACGAGAAGGTCACGTCGCACAGTGCAATTAACGCGTCACTCATCGCCAGCCCACACCGAGCAGGATCAGGGCTATACCCGTGACACCTGCGAGGAAACCGAAATCTTGTGTACGGAATGCGGTGGGATGCGCCCAGCGCAACGTGCCATCGTATCCCCGAAGCTTCATGGCTTCTACCATTCGTCCCCCACGTTCGTAGCTGCGTACCAGAACCATGCCGATGAGATATCCAATAGTACGTAGCGTATGGGGGTTGGCTCCTGGCTGAAAGCCCCGCAAGAGGGCTGCCTGAGAGAGGCGTTCGTATTCGGTCAACATCAGGTCAATATAGCGAACGGTAAAGAGCAGTATGTTCACCAGCTTGGCAGGCACGTGCAACTGTTCCAGGGCACGCCCTAAAGCGACAAACTCGATGGTGCCGATGAGGCTGGTCAAAATCAACACGATGGAATTGGCCTTGAGGAGGATACCCATCGCGCGGTAAAAACCATCGCCGGTGGCGACAACCGAGCCGATACGAAACAAGGCATCACCGGGGGTCGTAAAAAGCAGCACGAGAAATAAGAGGCTCAGCAGTGCGTTCAACGGCACAAGGCGTTGCAATATTGCGGCCAGTGGCACCCGGGCAACGAGCAAGCCCACGACCCCCAACGCGCATCCCCAGCCCAACACCGGAAGAGCGGTCATCTGCGACAAGAGTACGGTAAGAATCGTTGCACCAATCAGACGGGCACGGGGATCTAGACGGTGGATCCACGATCCTGTGTCGTTGAAGAGGATGATGTCCATTCAAGGGGAATCCCTGCGGGCGAAACGCTGTTTGAGCAAGACGTAGAGCCCGAGCACACCGAAAATGTAGCCGATACCTCCGATGGCATCCTGCAACCGTACTTTTTTCTCGTGGGCGTGCAACTGGTCTCGCAGCGGCCCCAATTGTCGGGCCACCACGGCCTCGACCGATTGAATCGATACGGGGGCCTCTTCCACCGCCCCACCCGATTCTTCACCGGCGACGACCGACCTTTCTGTTCCGGAGGCCACCAGAATAATTTCCCTTTCGGGCACCGTGTAGAGCCCTCGGTGCCCCTCGCCCGCTTCCCCAATCAACCGGTGTCGCACCTTGGCGCGAATGGGCAGCGTAAAATGACCCGCCTCGTCCGTCTGGGTTTCTTCCAGGAGGGCCCCGTCGGGTGCGAAGGCCTTCACGGGACGATGTGACACCGGAGTACCGTCGGCGAAAGCCATGGAGCCCACAAGGTTGCTTCCTTCCACCCGTGCAAACAGGTCGACGCCATGGGCGTAAGTGGTCCGCGCAGCACCCAGCACCAGCATGATAAGGAGGATCGTACCTGTCAGTCGCATGAAACGGAGGACTCCTGTTCGCCCGGGTCCTTTTCCAGCGCATGGCCGGACAATAGCTCGGGGCTGACCTTGTGAAGGAATCCCACGGCCGATGCGGTCACACCGGCCTCCACGAGCATGACGGGAACATGGGCCAGCAAGATGGCCCCTGCGATGGGAAAGAAATCTTCGCCGACCGTGCAAAGCAGGAGACCAAGCAAGAGGGCCGAAAGCGCCACGGAAAGCCCACCAAGCAGGCCAGACAACCACGGCGACGGCATCTTACCGGTCGGCCTGCCGCTGAGCCCGTGTCGGGCGTAATAGACGGCGACGGCGGGCAATGCCATGATACACGTATTGAGCCCGAGCGTGGTGATTCCACCGAATCCGAACAGTACCGATTGGAGTACTAACCCGACCAATACGGCCGGGAAGGCGGCCCAGCCCAGAACGATGCCCAGCAGTCCGGTGAGGGTAAGGTGGACACTAACCCCGGCAAGGGGAATGTGCACCAATGATGCCACGAAAAAACCGGAACCCAGCACGGCGGTGCGCAGCGCGTGGGCTTCATCTAACTTACGCAGCCCGATGGCGACACCGCCCGCTGCAAGGAGAACGCCGCCTCCAAGGACGAGGGGCGAAGTCACGATACCTTCAGCTAAGTGCATAGGAAACCTGTCGTGCCTGAGTTTTGGAAAGGGCGTCGCAGACACCCTTCACGGCGGTGTATTGGTGGGGGCAATCGCCTCTGATAATAGCATCTGGGCGCCCCGCAGAACACCCTGAAAAAGAAGCCGTCCGAAGTGCCGCGCTGTCGGGCACTTCGGACGGAATTCATCATGAGTAAGGGGCGTGACCGTGGGTCAGGAGCCTTCGTACCGGGCCAGGCGCTCCTTCAATTGGGCCATGAGCTCATCATTATCGCAGATTGCGATGGCCTTCTTCTGGGTGGCGATGGCCTCGTCTTTCTTGCCGGCCTTAAAGAGTCCCAGCGCCAGGGTGTCGAGAATATCCGCCGACTCCCCTTCAGCCAGCTCGTTCGCACGTTTGGCCAGGGCCATGGCAAACTCATCGTTCTTATAGGCCAGGCTCTCGTTGCTGAAGAGCGTCCAGGCGACCTGACCGTAGAAAACGGGATCGTCGTAGCCGCTTGCGAGCAGTTTCTTGGCCACAGCGTCTGCCGCCTCGGTATCACGTCCGTATCGGGCGAGCACGATATACTCCTGCGCCCAGAGCATGGTGAGTTCACTCAGCTCTTCCCGCATTTTCTCCGTCTTGGCGCGCTCGCGCACATCGCTTAGGTCGAATTTTCCTTCGACAACCTGCTCAACGACTTCATCTAATCCGGCCATGGGGTGACCCTGCCAGACGAGGGTACCGCTACGGTCCACGACGAAAGCATGGGGAATACCGGTGACACCGAAGGGCCCCGCATAGCTTTCCCAGGTCTTCTTGCCCTTATCGATGGCAACGGTGTAATCCATCTGATCGCCCATGTCATCGACAAAGCCTTTTACCTGCTCCTCCGTTTCATCAGAAAAGCCAATCACCCGCACGCCTTTGTCTTTGTATTTCTCCTGCAGCTCGGTCAGGTGGGGGATGCTCTGGCGGCACGGTCCACACCAGGTGGCCCAGAACTCGACCACGTATATCTCGCCGAGGTCTTTCATTTCGGATTTCACCGGTTCCCCCTTTACCACACCCCCGACGCTCAGATCCGGTGCCGTGTCCCCCAATTCGAGGGCGGCAGCGGGCAGCGAGAATAGTGCGCCAACGCTGAGCGCCAGCGGTACGATGCGAGTCAACATGTTCTTCTCCTTGTTGTCATTTGAGTTGCCAGGAAGTCACACGCCCCAACCGTTCTGGTGATGGTAACTCCTGTGGGAATACATTCATCGGCCCGGGGCGTACAATGTCATGACCCCGCCAATCTCTTTCGATATTTCTTTACACAATGGTATATAATCGTAAACAGGCGTGATCAGTGTGGGTATCGCACCACAATCGCACGCGTACATGAGGGAAGAACCGAACCTTTGTGCAGATGAAGTTCAACTTTTGAGGTGCCAGGATTGTACCGCTATCGTTTCATGATTGTCATGCTCGTCACGGGTCTGTTGTCCGGGTGCCTCCACCACAACCCGGTGCTCACCCGCAGTGAATTGGACGCCCTGCCAAGCCCCTCCCCCACCACCTTTTCCATTGGGGACGTGTTGGAGTTCAAATTCTTTTACCATCCCGAGTTGAATGAGGTGCAGACCATACGTCGCAACGGCACGGTGGACCTCCAGCTCGTCGGCGAAGTCATGGCGGCCGGCGAATCGACCGAAAGCCTTCGGCTTTCCCTTTTGGAGCGCTATTCCGGCATCCTCAAGGACGCCGACATCGCCGTCATCGCCCGAAGCCGACCTATCGAGCGGGTCTATGTCAGCGGCGAGGTAGTTGCGCCTGGCCCCATCGACATGCAGGGGCGCATCACGGCGCTTCAGGCCATTATGTATGCGGGAGGATTTAACACCACCACCGCCGCCCCCGATTCCGTAGTGGTCCTCCGCCAACACGAGGGCAAACGGGTGGGGACGCTGGTGAATCTGGCGGCAGCCCTCCGTGGCGAAGAGACCACCCCGTTGGAGCTCCGCCCGGAGGACATCGTGTTTGTGCCCACGTCGCAGATTCGCCACCTGAACACCTGGCTTGATCAGCATTTCTACGACCTTTTGCCGGATATGAGTATGTCGTACACCTACACGGACTCGTATATCCACGGCAAGACCAATACCACCCAACCCTAGGAACCCACTGTGAGCCAGATGCCCAGCGAGAACAGCGCGACGTTGCGTGATGTGCTTTTTATCCTTTTCCGCCAGGAAAAACGGATTCTGCTTTTCTTCGTGACCGTCGTCGTGGCGGTCATATTGGCCACCGTGTTGGCTCCTTCCGTCTATCAGTCCGAAGCGAAAGTCCTGATCCGCCTGGGGAAAGAGAGTCTGGCGGACCCCACGTTGAGCAATGATATCAACCCCATCCTCTCGGTCGGTCAATCCCGCGACTCGGATATCGCCTCGGGCATTGAACTAATGAAGAGCCGGGAGTTGGCGGCGCAGGTGGTGGACCAGTTTGGCCACGAATCTTTTCTTTCGCCCCGTGATGCCAAGATTGAGTCTGGAGAGAAGAATCCCTTTCTGGTCGCCGTGGATTGGTTTGACGACTTACTGACCCCCGGTGACAGCCCCACCGGAGAGCAGAGTGTTGAAGAAGCGCGCCGTGAAGATGCCATCGAAGCGTTTATGGAAAACCTTGAAATCGAAGTGGGCAAGCAAAGCACGATCATAACGCTGACCCTGGATGCCTATCACCCCAAACTGGCCCACGACGCCCTTCAGTTTCTCCTGGACGCCTATATTGAGCGCCACATTGAAGTGTATCAAGCGTCGGGTTCGCTCCAATTCTTCGAAGAGCAGGCGGCGGCCTTGAAGACCGCGCTGGAGGCGGAAGAAGATCGCCTGCAGCAACTCAAGCTCGAATTTGGGGTGACCACCTTCGACGAAGCGCAGACCCTGCTCATGGACCGCATCGACGCCTTGAAACAGTCGATTGACGAAACCCTCGGCAATCGGGCAGCCGCATCGGCCGCCTTGGATTCTCTCCGCCGTAACAGCGCGGAATTGCCCCAGTTGGTGGCGGTGCAGAAAAAGTCGGGCATCCCCAATCTGACGGCCAACGCGATGCGGGAAGACCTCTTTGATTTGCGCATTCAGGAGCAGCGGCTCCTGGCCAAATATGAAGAGACGAGCCCGCCGGTCAAGTCGATTCGCGAGGAAATCGCCCAGGCAGAGGCCCTGCTGAAGGCAGAAGCCGAAACGCTGACCGAAGATATTGACGGTACGAATACCGTGTACCAGGATATTCTAAGCTCCACCCTGAAGCAGCAGGCGACCTTGCGCGGCATCGATGCCCAGGCCACCGCCCTGAACGAGCAATTGCTCCAGTCCATGGAGTCCCTGAACCAACTCATACAAACCGGTCTGGACGCCCGCCGCATGGAGCGGAACATGGGTATTCAGGAATCCAATTATCGCACCTATCTCGACAAAATGGAGCAGGCCCGCATCAATCGGGAGCTGGAAATCCAGCAGTTGTCCAACATCAGCGTGGTCCAGAGCCCTACGATGACGGTGGACAATGTGCGCCCCCGCCGACTCTTGAATGTGGTCATGGGCTTTTTCCTGGCCCTCTTTGGTGGTATCACCTTTGCCTTCATCCTGGAGTATCTGGACGACTCCTTTAAGAAGCCCGACGATGTGGAGCGCGAGCTCGGCGTGCCGGTGTTGGCCGCGATTGCGCGCCCCAAGGGACGTGGATTCTTTGGCAAACGGATTTCGGCCCGTCAGTGCGGGCTCCATAAAGGGCCCGGTGGCTGGGCCCTCCCCCCGGCGGTGCGGGAGCAATACAAGGGGCTCAGTGACGCCATCATCGGCCCCCACTCCCACGATGCACCCCATCGCTGTCTGGTCGTAACCAGCAGCGCCGTTGGCGAGGGGGCATCGACTATTGCCACCAACCTGGCCTTTACACTGGCCGCGTCCGGGGCCAGCCGGGTATTGCTGATTGATGCCCAGATCAGCCGCCCTTCCCTCCATGAAACCCTGGGATGCCCTCAGTCACCGGGTATGGTGGACTTGCTGAATGAAAAAAGTGGTGCCAATGACATCGTGGTTTCCACCGACATTTCCGGCCTCGACTTTGTGCCGGCGGGAAAACTGAGCGATGAGTTGACCTACTTGAGTGAAGCCCGGTTCTTCGACAAGGTGGATATCAACGAAAAGATCAATACGTGGAAGTCGACCTACGACTATACGATAATTGATACGCCCTTCGTGTCGCCCAACGCATCCACGCTCCTCCTGGCAGAAAAAGCCGACGGGGTCCTTTGGGTCGTCGAAGCCGAGTCGACCCGCAAGCCGGTGGCCCTCTACACCCAAACCCTGTTACAACGCGCTGAGGCCAATATGCTCGGCGTCGTATTCAACAAACGACAATTCCACATCCCCCGCTGGCTCTACCGATTCATTTAGGGCATGGCGCATCCGGTATCCCATGACCCCTACCGAAGCCCCGACACCTGCAGCTGCTGATCGGCTTCGCGCCCCACTGGGACGGCGATGGGCTTTGTCGTGCCTCCAGTTGATGGATCAGGTCGCCCTTTTCGGTAGCCTCTATCTTGCCACCGTGGTATGCCTGGCGGCCCAACCGGACGAGCTCCTTCAGGAAGCCCTGAGCGCCCGTACCCACCTGCACAACTATCTATTTGCCATCGCCTTCGCGATAATCTGGCACGTGGTCTTTGCCCTGCATATGCTCTATGACTACAATGCGGCCTATTTCCAGGAGGGAAAATTCACGGCATTGGTCCGTGCCACCATGGCGGGGACCTTGCTGCTCACCATCCTGGCGGCTATTTTCGAATATGGCATCGTCACTTCCGTCTTCATTACGACGTTTTTTGCTGCCGCTACCGCCATCTGTGTAGGAGGGCGACTGCTCCTGAATTATCTGGTGCTGCGCACGGGGCTTGCGACGGTACACGCGAAGCAACTCCTGATCGTGGGCACCAACCGGCGGGCCCGCACCCTGGCGGAACGCTACCAACGACGTCCCGAGATGGGCTACCACTTTCTAGGCTTTGTGGATAAGAAGTGGCCCTCGGAAAGCGCACAAGCCGATGCCTCGGGCGCGATTGTGTCTTCCTTCGACTCCCTTTCGGCCTATCTGCGGGACCACGTGGTGGATGAGGTCATCATCTGCCTTCCCGTAAAGTCGCACTACAGCGCGATTGCCCGCATCGTGGAGACCTGCGAGGAACAGGGCGTACCCTTGAGCATCTCGACGAAGTTGTTTAACATTCAGAATCCCCGGGTGCGTCAAAAGTATTTCAGTTCGAGCCTCGTTCTCCTGATTTCCTCCAGCATCTTAGATGAACGGGAAATGGTGTTGAAACGACTCATTGACGTGGTGTGTTCTGCGGCGCTCCTTCTCCTCCTTTCGCCCCTATTGCTGGTGGTGGCCCTGCTGGTCAAACTCAGTTCGCCGGGGCCGGCCATTTTTGTGCAGGAACGGGTCGGGCTGAACAAGCGGGTCTTTCGGCTCTTCAAATTCCGAACGATGGTCGAGGGTGCCGAATCTCAGATGGCGGAATTGGAACATCTCAATGAGGCCGAAGGCGGTCACTTTAAGATTCAGCATGACCCCCGCGTCACGCCCCTGGGTCGCTGGCTCCGACGCACCAGTATTGATGAGCTCCCCCAACTCATCACTGTGTTGATTGGCGAAATGCGCCTGGTGGGTCCCCGCCCCCTTCCCCTGCGGGATGCAGACAACATCGTATTGGATTGGCCCCGCCGCCGTTTTGGCATCCGGCCGGGCATCACCTGTCTCTGGCAGATTGCGGGCCGGGCCGATCAATCGGTTTCCTTCGAGCAATGGATGACCCTGGACATGACCTACATCGACACGTGGTCGCTGCTCTTGGATCTCAAGATATTAATTCAGACCATACCCGCAGTGCTTCGCGGGAAAGGGGCCTATTAGCGACTATGTCGGATGTCTCCGTCATCATTGTCACATGGAATTCTGCCGGTTGTATTGCCGCATGCCTGGAGAGCATAGCGCAGCACGGGGGCGATTCGGTGCGGGAAATTATCGTGGCGGACAATGGCAGCACGGATGAGACTCGCACGTTGGTCGCGGAACACTTCCC
>JAUIMA010000091.1 GCA_030432675.1 Candidatus Hydrogenedentota bacterium
TTTCCGGCCTCTTTGGCCTGATTCACGGGACGGATAGCATACCCCGCTATAAGCAGCCCATAAACCCCTGGCTCACCCGGTATTGGAAGCCCATAAACACGGCGCGCATTCAAGACCTGGCCCAGGGAAAACCGGTACTCGATTTACTTTCTCAGAGCTATCAAAAGGCCTTTGAATACCCGAATCGCATTCAAATCGATTTTCGCGTGCAGGGCGGCAAAAAAGCGGCCGGGCACTTTGGAAAAGCCATCAAGGGGCGATTTGTCCGCTTTTTGCTGGAAAACAACATACAAGATACGGCCGGATTCGCACAATTCACGGAAGATGGCTACCAGTTTGATGGCCAGAATTTTATTCAGCAATAGCCCGGCACCGCCCATGAGGCCCATCATGGATAAGCCATAGGCAGACGGGAAGTTAGGGCGCATCAAAGTTTGACATGGCCTGAAGCAATTTGATAAGCTTCTTGCTCCGTTACATTTCTGCGCGCTGTCCCCCCCCTATACCGCGTGCAAATAAACGCTATGAGGAGCGAGTCTGTGAAGACTTACGTGCCCAAAGAGGGCGAAGTTAAAAAAGATTGGCACATTATTGATGCCGAAGGAAAGGTCCTTGGACGCGTTGCTGTCGAAGCGGCAAAGCTGCTGCGTGGCAAACACAAGCCGACCTACACGCCCTTCCTGGATTGTGGTGATCACGTTATCATCATCAATGCGGCCAAAGCCAAGGTTACCGGCAATAAGGTAGTCGACAAAAAGTACTACCGTCACTCCGGTTACCCCGGTGGTCTTACGGAAATGAGCTACGGCGACATGATCGAGCGCTTTCCCGAACGCGCCATGTCTCTTGCGATCAAAGGCATGCTGCCCCACAATCGTCTCGGACGTAAGCTGGCCACCAACTTCCGTGTCTATGGTGGTACCGAGCACCCCCATGTGGCGCAGAACCCCAAAACTTACGATATCAAGTAACCTGGAGATAGCGAACCGTGATTGATAAGAACACCAACGAAATTGTTGCCGTCGGTCGCCGTAAGCGCGCTTCGGCCCGTGTACGCATCAAGCCAGGTACCGGAAAGTTTGTCGTAAACGGCAAAGAGGTCAAAGATTATCTGGAACGCGACGTACTCGTGTTCCTCGCCACCCAGCCGTTCGAAGCGACCGGCACGGTGGGCACCTTTGATGTACGCGCCCGTTGCAGTGGTGGTGGCATCTCCGGCCAGGCCGGTGCCCTTCGTCTTGGCATTGCCCGCGCTCTCGTGGAAAATGACCAGAACACCCAGTCCACATTGCGTACGGCTGGCTTCCTTACCCGTGACGCCCGTGAAGTTGAACGTAAGAAGTACGGTCAGCCCGGCGCCCGGAAACGCTTCCAGTTCTCCAAGCGTTAAGCCCAGCGACTATCTATCCTTTATTATTCCCCCCGGAGTTTCTCCGGGGGATTTTTTTGTGTGGTCGGCGAGAGACCGATGCAGAAATATGCCGTGGAAACGCCGGATCGGTGGGAACCGTGGGTCTTGGAGCAGCACCGCCACGGGAACCGCATGAGTCAATTACTGTGGCGTACCGCCAAAGATACTCAGCCCATGAGCCCGCAGGAACTCCCGTCGCTCAATGATCACCTGGGGCCGCGGCGGATAGAGCATGCGAAGCCGCTCGAGGTCGTTGCCGAGTAAGACCTGGGTTCGCAGATCCGCATAGGCGTTATAGCGCTCGGTCCAACGGTAGGCCCCATAGAGGGATGATACGCACAGGGCGAGGCACAGCAGAACAAGTTTCGCGGGCAACAAGCGCCGAATTATCCAACCATCGCTTACTTTGGCGACCCAGTAGAGCTGAACTACGACCGCAACCCAGAGCGGATTGGCGACCGTGACATAGCGAGAACTCAGTGCCTGCTCCAATCCTTCGTCCACCCGGCCGAAGGCGGTCATAGCGGCCGTGCCAAGGGCATAGAGTGCCAGACCAATCCAAGGCGCCAGGGCATTCAGCGAAACCCGGCAGGCTAGCAATTGCGCCAAGGTCACCCCCCACACCAGGAGCGCGAGCGCCCCCATACAAACGGACAGGATGAGGTGTACGTTGCCCATGGGTTGTCCCAGGTAGGCGAGGAGGTAGAGGGCACTGTGCAGCGGCTGTCGCAACGCTTCCAGCAGGGAAGGATGGTACGCCGGGGTTTCGTAGCCGTAAAGATAGGACGCAATCACTGTCAGGCCCACGCCCCCCCATGCTCCAAGCTCCTGACGCCAGAATCGGGGACGGGTGTGGCGCAGCAACACGAGCAGCAGAAAACCGATGGGCCATATGAGTATGCCATTGGCGAAGGAGTACGTGGCCAGCACACCAAAGACGGCAGCCAGGGCCACACCGAGGGAGGTGTAGCGCTGGAATGAAAGACAGGCCAGCGAAAGAATAATTGCAAGCACCGTCATGAAGACCTGCATCTGCCAGCCGAGGAACCAATTTTGCCATTGACTGAGTGAAAAGACGATGAGGCTCATCACCATGTAGACTGGCCCGTTGTCTTCCTCATGTATCTGCCTGCCCGTACGACGGATGAGCAGCGCAAGGGCAGCCCAGGTCGTCAAGGCCAACACGAAATTTGTCGCCAGTTCCCAATAGACATTCCATTGGCTCCATTGGGCCAATGCCAGCATGAGGAGTCGGGGAAAGATAAGACGATGCTCGTTGTGCTGCCCCCAGAAATCACGGAAGCCCAGCGCTCCAAGGGATTGCTTTTCGAGCAAGGGCACCAATTCCCACTGATCATAATAGGGGATATCCAGGGAATAGCGCCCATACATAGCCAGCAGAAAAAGGAAGGCAAACCACGCCGGCACCAAATAAAGGATGTACCGCACGCGGGGTGTTAGATTTTCAAGCACTCACGTATTCCTGACGCCAAAGCGTGGTTTGAGATAGGCTTCCAGCGTCTGCAGACGGTGCCGGTGGGTGTGCTCTGCGAGTACCCGCTTTCGCGCATTCCGCACATAGGCCGCGCGCTCCTCGGGATGCTTCAGATACCAGGCCACTTTGTCGCTGAGCTCCGGCAAACTATCGTAGGTCACCATCTCCTTCTCCACATCGAAGAGATCGTGCAGGTCGGGCTGATTATCGGTAATCAAAAAACCGCCAGCCGCAGGACAGTCGAAGACCCGCTGATTAACCGCATCCCGCATTTGGAGACTGGTGTTATTGAGATTGATTTTCGTGGTTCGATAGAAGGGAGCAAGATCATCGAAATACCCCAGGTTGGACTCGTAATTATCCAAAACCTTCTTCCAACTGGCATCGCCCCGGGCCTCAATGCCCATGGGGAGCAGGTGGCGCACCAGGCTCAGACGTTGGTCTGAGGTGGCATGGTAATTCATGAGTAATTCGGCGTTGCGTTGCTGGCTCTCCGTCAGCGAATCGTAGAGCTCCGACCCAATAATAGTGGAGACCCCCTCATTGTAGCTGTCGCGGGTGACCCGTCCTTCTCTCAATGCCGTGGTCACCGCTTCCACCACGTGGGGCACCGCTTCGTGTTTCTCCAGGGCCTCGCCCAACTGCACCAGCATGGAGTTTCCCACAAAGGCAAGATCTCGATCGAAGCAGGTCCCGGGCTCGCCGTCAAATAGCTCCGGGTCCGTCGCCAGGGGCATGTAATGAACGTGGGAGAACCCGTAGGCCTCGAGATGGGGTGTGAAGGCCTTCTCCCAGGTAGCCGCAACGGCGTACTCCGAGATATACATGGTCCGATCGAACAGTATCATCCGCGGCGTGTCGGTAAACCAGCTCACATAGGGAATCCGCGCATCGTTGAAAAAACGCGCGAACATCCCGGCCATGTCCATGCCCGCATAGTTGGACGTGAGAATAAAGTCCGGCTTGAATTCCCCCAGGGTCCGAAATAGCGCCGCAATATCGTCGCGGGTAAGCCCCCCCGCTATCACCGATGGGACAGTGGCCACCTCCCATCCCAGTGACTCCGCCGCACGACGCCAGCTCTGGTCAAAGAAATAACCCGTGTCGAGAATAAGCACCCGCGTCACATCCCGAAACTTGGGATAGTCCAGGAATTTGCGCATGCCTTCGGTGATATTTAGTCGGGGTCCGGTCATGGCCGCATGATATCGTATCACGCGCCAGGAAATCACGCATCGCGACTGAAAAACATACCGCGCTCCCCCTATTGGGGACCGTCCACCTCGGTAACCTTGTTGTGTTCATCCACGTGGACGACGGTAGGCACGAAGGCCCGGGCTTCTTCGGCTTCCATCTGGGCATAGGTGAGGGCAATAACCAGATCCCCCGGCTCACCCAGGCGTGCGGCGGCCCCATTCAAGCACACCACGCCACTCCCCCGCTCGCCCTCAATTATATAGGTCGAAAAGCGCGCACCCGTATTGATATTGAGGACGTGCACCTCCTCGTTGGGAATCATCTTGGCCGCATCCATGAGGTCGGGGTCAAGAGTCAGGCTCCCCTTGTAATGAAGATCCGCCTGGGTCACCACGGCACGGTGAATTTTGCTCTTAAACATGGTCAGCAGCATGAAACTGATTCCTCACTCTTCAATCGGTCGGAAGCACTCGGTGTCACCGGCGCTTTATACTTGATGTTATCTATGAGTCGGGCAGAGCCCATGTTCACCGCGACCGCCAGGAGCACTTCTCCCTCGACCCTTGTGACGGGCGCAATGGTTGCCGCGTCCACGAGTACGGCGTAGTCGACGGGTAGCGGAGCCATCTCCGTTCGCACCCGTCGAAGCAGGGTCGCGGCATCCCGCTCACCGGCGGCCAAGAGCGCCTCGGCCTTGCGTAAGGCGGCGGAAATACGCAGGGCTTCATGGCGCTCCGACTCAGAGAGATACCGGTTGCGGGAACTCATGGCGAGTCCGTCAGGCTCCCGCACGATAGGCATTTCGATGATTTCCACGCCGAGATCGAGATCGGTCGCCATGCGCTTGATAATGGCGCACTGTTGGGCATCCTTCTGCCCAAAGTAAGCCCGATCGGGCAATACCGTCGCGAACAGCTTGGTCACGACCGTGGCCACCCCGCGGAAGAAATGGGGACGAGAAAGGCTGCACAAGCCTTCGGAGAGCCCTTCCACGGTCACATAGGTGGCGTACCCGTCGGGATAGAGCGATGCGCGCTCCGGGGCGTACACTACGTCGACGCCGAGTTCTTCCAGGAGGGCGCAGTCGGCCTCAAAGGTGCGTGGATAGGTGTCGAGATCTTCGTGGGGGGCGAATTGCGTAGGATTCACAAAAATGCTCACCACGGACACGTCATCCTGTGCGACAGCCGCTCGAACGAGGCTGGCATGGCCCTCGTGAAGGGCCCCCATGGTGGGCACGAATCCGATACGGCGCCCGGCGGCCTTTTCTGTGATGGCGAGAGCGCGCATCGATTCTTTATCGCGGATGATTTTCATTCGTAGCCATGCTCCTCTGCGGGATAGACCCCGGTGCTGACAGCGCTTACGAATTCCGACGCGGCCTGACCGATGGCGGCGCGGGCATCAAAAAAGGTGTGGGCAAAGCGGGCTTTACCCCAACCGAGAATATCGTGTAATACGAGCACCTGACCGTCGCATCCTGCCCCCGCACCAATGCCGATAGCCGGTATGGTCAAGGATTCCGAGACGGTTGATGCGAGGCTACGCGGGATGCATTCCAGGACGATGCCAAAGCACCCGGCATCTTCGAGGGCACGGGCGTCGGCGAGCAGTTGCTCCTGGGCCTCTGCCCCCTTTCCCTGCACTTTGAATCCGCCGAACTGGTGCACCGCCTGGGGAGTCAGACCAAGGTGCCCCATGACCGGAATACCGGCAGCGAGGATGGCGTCCAGCGCCTTGCCGATACGACGGACTGGGCCTTCCACCTTCACGGCGTGGGCGCCCCCCTCGGCGATGAGTCGCCCGGCATTGCGAACGGACTCTTCGGGGCTGACGTGGTAGGAGAGAAAAGGCATGTCGGCTACAATCAAGGCGCGCTTAGCACCCCGGCTTACCATGCGGGTGTGATGAAGGATATCATCCACCGTTACAGGAAGGGTGGAATCATAGCCCATGACAGCCATCCCGACGGAATCACCGACCAGAATAGCGTCCACCTGGGCCTCATCAAGAATACAGGCCGATGGATAGTCGTATGCCGTGAGCATACTGATTTTTTCGCCCCGGGCCTTGCGGTCCCGAAACGACACGGTGGTGACCTTGGTCACGTGCATTCCTCCTGAACCGTAGACGTACCCGTCCCGGTCCCGTAGGCTCCAAGCGGAGCGGTTCAGGGAACTATTTTCGCGCGCTTCTTAATCCAGCCTTCCACATCCGGGCCTTTGACCAATTCCGCAATCGTTGCACCCGTTACCGGGTCAATCTGGTCGGGAGCAATCTCTGCCATGGGCACCAATACGAATGCCCGCTGGCGAAACTCCTTATGCGGCAGGGTTAAGCGCTCGGATGAAAAGACGGTGTCCCCCCACAAGATGAGGTCAATGTCAATCTCACGGGGGCCCCAGCGAGTGGTCTTATGACGACCAATACGCTGTTCGATAGCCTTGACCACCTTCAGGAGTTCAAGCGGAGCAAGCTCCGTCTCAATCTCAGCGGCCATATTCAGAAACGCGGGCTGATCTTTAATCCCGATAGGCTCGGTTTCATAGCAGTGGGAATGGGATCGAAGGGTAATACCGGATTCCCCGGAAAGGGCCCTTAGGGCGGCCTGCAAGGCGGAACTACGGTCCCCCATATTGCTACCCAGACTCAACTGAACATACATGGGAGAAACTACCTTGGAAACCTACACTGCGCTCAATCTCACTGAGTCCAAAGTATACCATAGATGCTTATTCGACCACTACCCGTTTCGACCGCCCCTTTCTCGAAAGCTATTCCAGGATTTCCACCCGGTTGTCTTCGGTGACCCGGGCATCCATAGCAGCGATCCACTCCCGAATCAGTGCAACCCCTTCGTCATGCACCATCCGTTTGGGCAACGGCGGCATCATTACACCGCCCTCCACACTCTCCATCCGATGCTGAAGGATAGATTTCTCCGGGTGCTTGGGCTCGATACCAAAACGGTGTCCACCGGAGCCCCGTCCTGCGGCAATGGGGGCCTTGAAAACACCATACTTCCCCGCATCTTCCTGGCTGAAGGACAGGTCCAGCCCGGACATGTGGGCGGGCCCTTCGGGGTTGTGACAATGGGCGCAGTTAATATCGAGATAGGCCCGCGCGCGTGCATTGAGTGAGGCGGAAGTCGGATCACTGGCATCGGGCATGCGCGGTGCCGTTTCCGGGTCGGGAGCCCCCTCAAGATAGCCCGTTTCCTGCCATTTCAGGAGCTGGTTCCAGGCTCCTCCCTCATAATCGAAGGCACGGTTGAGATGACGGGCCTGAGGGCCGATGGGCTTCATCACCCCCCCTTTTTCATGGCACTGCTTACATTCGTTCATGTTGGGAATGATATAGCCCTTCACCTCGCGGGTATTCCCGTCGTAGTGGATCCAGCTGACATCCACACGCCCACCGGCCACGGCGAGCTTAGCGTCTGTACCTTCATCGTTCCACTTATAGGAGAAGCCGACCCATCCTTCTGGCTTGTTAATGAGGAGTCGGGTCTCGATCAGGCGTTCCCCTTTCTCCGGGTCACGAATGTCGTGAAGATATCCGAAGGTTTTGATTAGCACGGCGCCCACGGGAAAGTCGAACGCTTCCGCCGGATCATAGGTTGCCGCTGTGCCGTCGGGCATCCAGACGAATCGGTGTTTATTGGCGTAGTCCGTGTAGAGGGGCGTATTCAGCGTATAGGGTAGCACGCCGTCGTTGGGCACCTGATTCTTCCCATCGGCGAAGAAGTTATAGGCCGACAAGTAGCGCTCGGGCACGCTCTCCAGATCAAAACTCACTGCCGCAACGTTGTCCCCAGCGGCTGCGGGTGCTGCGTTCAGGCCAGCCAACAGCCCCAAGGCGAGACAGGCGAAACCATTAAATTTCCCTAAGTTCATCCGACGTACTCCACGGGTCAACGGGGGCGGCACTTCGTGTCTTACCCGTAACCTATCCATTCGCACAACACTTGAATTTATACCATGGAATTGGACCATAGATAGGGAGAGGAGGGTTTCGCTTCGAAAACGGACGGATACGCAAGAAAAAACCCGACCCCTAAACAGGGGCCGGATAAGTACTTACAACTTACGACACCGACGACTAATTATTGTGATCGAAGGTTTGGACCATTTCGTCTTCTTCCGGACTCAGTACTTCCAACTCCGCCAACAGGAGCGGCGTTCCTTCGGGAGCCTGGGCATTCCAAAACGTTTCCCATTCGCTCACGGTGTTGGGTCGCTTGTCACCCAGTCTATCGGCCCAGATGGCGGTCAGCGCTTCCCGGGTTGCATTGGAAACACGTCGGTCTGGATTGGCCAACAGACTGATGAGGGCGGGCGTTGCATTGCGCACGCCCAACTCGGCCATGGCATATGCGGCGCTGATTTGCACCGGCTGGCTGAAGTCCGCAAGCCCCCGGGTCAGCAGCGGAATGCTTTCCCGGTGCCGCATCCGTGCAAGCAATTCGATGGCAATGGCCCTTACCTCGGCGTAATTCTGCTGGGTCGCTCCCTGGAGCAATTCAATGCTCCGCTTGGAATCCAGGTGGGCCAAGACCCAGAGGACATTGGGTGCCATAAGGGGAGACAATTCCGGATACAGTGTAGAGAGATATCCGTAAACGTCAATTTCCTGCTGAAGGCCTTGCAACTTATCGCGCACGGCGATGCGTTTCGACATGTCTTCACTTTTCAGCTCAAACATAAGCCCACGCACCATGCGCCGTTGCTCGGCAGTCAGACCGGTTTCTTCCGTCAGCCGTTTGTTCTTTTCTTCCCAGCGGTCCATAAGGGCCTGCTTGTCCAAATGGCCCGTCTTGTTGTTCTTCTCTACCTTGGCAATTTCTGACTCACGGTAGATAAGCTGGCGCTCGCCCGCCTGAACTCGATAGACCCCCTCCTGTCCGGGAAGGGGCGTGACCACCCCATCAAAGCGGACGCCATTCTTCAAATGAATCGTATCGGCATACACGACGCCCAGCGGTAGCAATGCCAAGACGAGTATAGTTCCAATTCTTCCGCTCATTTACAGATTCTCCAACATTGAGACGTCCATACGTCGCACTACACTCGCTTATCCGCGCTCGAAATAGAAGGCTGCCCGGCGAAATTCCACCTGCTCCGTATCAGCCACGTTCAGGAACCGCTCCACACGGGGATCGTATTGGAGGTTCAGTCCCCCGGGCACAAACATGCCCAGGTCGGCCGAAATGACGCCGCCACGAATCGTCATTTTCCCCTTCGAGTTGGAATTATGTCGCCCGCTACTGCGCACGATATTGAAGATAGAGTTATTACTGTAGAGCAGCCCATCTATCTTGAACTCCCGCCCACTGGAAGGACGGCTCATTTCGTCGTCATACCAGAACTGGCGCAACTGATCTTCGGACAACCAATTACTCTGGGGATTAAGATAGTGATAGGCCGCCTTGTTGAGGATATCCAGGGAGTATCCCTCTTCGACGATGAAATCGCTCAGCAATTTCACGCCGCTTTCCGAATAACGCACGGAGTGTTCATCGTTGGAGTCATAGATCCAGATATTATCGGGTTGACTCTCACGAAGCCCGTAAAAACGGGGCGTATACTCGGGATCCGCAACCGCCTTCTCTAGCTCCAGATTGTTAAATACCTGAAGTTCCGACATGGTGAAACTGAACTGCTGACCGGGTCGACCCTCCACCACTTCATTGGCATCGGTGGAATACTGGTCGAAATAGCCCCACTCCAGGGTCTCGGTTACGCCATTCTTCGTGATGGTATTGCTGCGATTCTCATCCCGGGTGTGGATGCTGTATTGACTCCACTTCGGGTATTTACTGTTGTTGTAATAACTGTGATTCACGCCACGTATCGTGGTGTAGTCTCCCACGAGAACGCTGCCACCAGAAACAAGTGCAACCGCATTGGTTTCCCCGCTCTCGCTGACACCAAACTCTCCCGGGGCATCCTTATAGGTCACATCGCCAATCACGTAGGTGTTACCACGTACCAGCAATTGACCTTCGCCTTCGATTGAGCCTTTCAACACGAGATCGCCATCGACTGCCACCGTGTGCTGCAGTTTGATGGGGTCATCTTCCGTACCAATCAGGATGAGATTTCCGTCGTAGTAGCCACTGCCGGACAGAGCGGAGAGAGCGGAGTTGGATGATGTGGGCAATTCGTCGGGCACATAAATGCCGCCGTGGGGAATACCATAGGCAACCCCATTGGTGATGGCTCCACTGGGGTCTTCTTCACCCAGCGCGAAATCAATAGAACCATTGGCGGTATTGACAATCACCTCGAATTCCGAGTCATCTACATAGCGATCACCATCCTCGTCGGGATAGGGCGCAGGGAATGAACTGGGCAGGGGACCGTCCGTTTGCGCATCGGGGTCAGAGGGATACTCCAGATAGAGATTGGAAAACTGCTCCAACTCGCCGTCTTCATTCGCCTCTGCGTTTACCAGGCTTGTCGTCGACATGTTACCGCTACCATCCTGGATAATCTTGCCGTCATCACTATTGAAGTTGTAGCCGTTGAAATTGGTGCTGGCCAGTCCCGCCGCATCATAGAGCGAGCCATTGGGCTTGTAAACCTTTCCTCGGGTATAAACGGTGCCGGCGACACGGGAATTGGATGAGTTGCCCGTACGAACCATCAGCGATTCGAGGGCAGCAATCTTGATGCGGTCAAAGGTTCCGAAATTACCCGGGTCATTGTTACGCTCCAGCTCAAGTTGCTTGAACTCCGCGTGGCACAAGATACAGCTGATGTTGTTGGCAAGGATGGCAAACTGCCCGTGGTCGAAGGGCGCACCACCGATGCGTAGAATTTGCACGGCGGTCTTTGTTTTTCCTTCGTGAGAGGCCGTGGCGCGAATGGTGAGACGGGACTCATAGACCGTATCGTACCGCGATACAAAGACGGAATCGATAGTTGCGACGGCCCGCTCTGAGCCAGGCTTCTTCAATTCAAACGGAGACGTAATGAGCGGCAAGCCGTATTGGCTGAAGCCTGCGGGGAGGGTATCAAAAACACCATCACCATTCCCCTCTTCCCCGGTATCTTTGGTACCGTTGAAGTTCAAATCCTCGTTGATGGGAATATTGAGGGTATTATTCAGATAGAATTTATAGGAAGCCACATTACCGGTGGTGTTGCCGCTGCTGGCCCGATAAGAATTCCAAAGCTGTTCGACCGCCATATCAACACCCGCCTGTGCGGCTTCTTCCAACACCACATTGGTATAGGCGTGATCGGTCTCTTTTTGACTACGCTGTACGCTGGTCATCACCAGCCCCATGGAGCCTAAAATTACTATAATGGCCATCATGGCGAAAATTAATGCGATACCGTCTTCTTTTCCTCTGCGATAGCGTCGTTTGTCCATAGATACCTCCTTTCTCTAGTTGACGAGGCGGATGCTGGATTCCAGTTCGGAAACTACCAACTTCCCTTCTGCCGGGCCGTAACGCTTGCTGCCAGTCATTTGAATATTCACGGTGGTGAGTTGATTGTTACCTGCAGCCTGATTGGCCACCAACAAAAACGTCACCGTATCAATAGAATTTGCACTAGCCACCGGGACTTCCACGCCGTCTTGCGTTCGCACGATTCGGCGGGTCAAAACCCCGTCATCATTGCTGTCTTCCCCTTCATCCAGCAGCCCATTACCATTGACGTCTTCATTTTCCAGACTGTACGTTATGGACGAGGAGTAGGCGAACTGTTCCTCTCCGGCGACGGCCTCGGGCACCTGGAAGGTGATACTCCCCCCCGTCTCATCCACTGAGACCGCATAGAGCCCCTCGGGCGCGCCGGTGCGATTGGTGGTCTCCGATGAAACGGCCTCGCGCAGCTCACCCGTCATGACCGCCATTGAATCGCGGAGATGGTTCTGCACATCGACCTTCGCCGTGCTCAATTGAGCGGCCTCATTGGAGGACTTCAATACGACGAAACCGAGCAGGGAAACGACGCCCAGAATGGTACTCGCCACCATGACTTCCAGCAGGCTATATCCGTAAGATTTCATAGGTGGCCCTCCTTATTGGTCCGTCAATATACTCATGAGCGAGGCCGACATCTCCCGGCCTTTACGATCACGCCAGGTGGTGGTGACGTGTATCATGATCGGGTTATCGGCGGCTCCGGCCGCATCACCGTTGGTGTTGAAACAGGCCACTTCGATGCTCTGTTCGTCCAATTCCACATGGTCGCCGTTGTCCGCCAGAAACTCGGCCCATTCTGCATCGTTTCCACTTTCGACCCAACCCAACAGGTCCCCTGGAAACTCGTCTTCGTATTGAACGCGCTTCTCCCGAATCGCATCCATGACGGTCCGGCAGGATAGGGCGGCTTCCATACGCTGTTCCTGGAGATCAATTGACACGTAGAAGGAGGCGAGGGACTGGGCAGTAACCGCAATAACACCCGCAAAAATCGCGACCGCGAGGGTCACCTCCATCAAGCTGACGCCACGGTTTTCCTGCAATACTCGTCTTAGATCCATGATGTACCCTCCTGACCTTCTGGTCTGAACAACGCGCCTCAACCTTAAGTGTACCACCGACCGGTCCAATATACCGCGAAAACAGGTTATAACGAGGCGTGATGTAATGTATTAACTGAATGATTATGCCATGCACCTTCACAGCAGCACAAGCCGCGAAAAATAACGTTCCGGCCTAACTCGCCTGATTACCGCCACTTACACGGTCAATAAAGTCCGTTTTACCCAGTCTCTGCGCCAAATTCCCCATGGCGAATGTCGGTAGGTTACCCACCTCAGCACGTTGGATTGAGAGCGCGCTCGGTTTCCGGGTCAAAAAAATGAAAACGGGATGTCCGTGCCTCAAGAAAAATGGACGTCCCCGCCTGGGGAATCACATCATTGCCGATACGTGCGATCAGTGGCTGGTCATTCCATCGGGTGCTCACAAAGGTCTCTGCCCCCATGGGCTCCACCACATCCACGTCCACCGCGAAGGTAGTTGCCCCGTCCCCGGCGGGCTGCCCTTCGGCAACGGACACATCTTCTGCCCGAATCCCAAGAATGACCGGGCGATTCTGGCACCCCCGAAGTGACGCGGCCTGCGCAGGCAACAGTCGCAACCGGCCATTTTCGGAGTGGTTTACGAAATACAGGTCGTCTCCCTCGCCCTCCAGCGAACCCGTTATCAGGTTCATGGGAGGACTCCCGATGAAGGTTGCCACGAAGGTATTTGCCGGGTGCTGGTAGATTTCCAGCGGTGCGGCCACCTGCTGAATAACCCCATCCAACATCACCACGATACGGTCTCCCATGGTCATGGCCTCCACCTGATCATGGGTAACATAGATCATGGTCGATTGAAGTCGTTGGTGCAACTTGGAAATTTCTGCGCGCATCTGGACCCGCAGTTTCGCGTCCAGATTGGAGAGGGGCTCGTCAAAAAGAAAGACCTTGGGCTTTCGTACGATGGCACGCCCGACCGCGACGCGCTGACGCTGACCACCGGAGAGCGCCTTTGGACGTCGATGGAGCAACTCGGTAATATCGAGGATCTCCGCTGCTTCCCTCACCCGCCGATCGATCTCGTCTTTGGGATAACGCCGCATCTCTAATCCAAAAGACATGTTCTTGTAGACATTCTTATGGGGGTAAAGGGCGTAATTCTGAAAGACCATGGCAATGTCCCGGTCTTTGGGCGGGACATCATTGACCCGCACGCCGTCGATGTGAATGTCGCCCCCGGAGATTTCTTCCAGACCGGCAATCATCCGCAGCGTGGTGGACTTCCCGCAACCGGAGGGGCCCACGAGCACCAGAAACTCCTGATCCTCAATGGTGAGATCCACGTCACGTACAGCGGTGACATCGCCCGGATAGACTTTCTGCACCTTGGTCAGGGTAACTTCAGCCACGTAATCGGTTCTCCTGAAAATTGGAGGGATTGCTGGAATTCACGGAGGTACCTGTCTCCCAACAAGAACTGAATCGGATAATATCAAGGGGCTACCCGGGATGCAACCGCTGGCGTCAAACCGCCTGTGTCTCTTCCTGATCGAGCACCGATTTCAATTCTGCGGGGAGTCCCTCCGTCCCGCGAAGGGCGTCCAAAAAACTCTGCAACAACACGTGAATCGTCCGGGCTCCTGTGATGGCCTCTTCGCCTCCGGGGGACTCCAGCGCATGGGCAGCGACGGTCTGGGTATAAGGGGCCGCGGGGGGCGTAAGGGATTCTACTTCCACGTCGGCGCTTTCCGTCTGAATGCGCTCCACGCGCATAGGTCGCCCCCACACGGTCTCGGCGGAAGTCTCCTGGCGATCGGCCCATTCATCGGCGTAGGTCCGAAAGACGCCGAGGTTGGACTTCCCGTCTACGTGGTATTGGAGATGAAGCTGAATATCTTCAACGACGATACTTGCCACCCCGGGGGTGCGGGAAAAGAGCGTGAGCGGCTCCGGCGTCACCCGCAGGAACCCGATTCTCAACGCCTCCCGGTCGGTAAAGCCTTCGGGATTCAGCAAAGAGACCCCTTTGAAGACGATGGCCTGATTGGCCCAATCGAAGCGTATATCTTCCATACGCACTTCACCGTGGAGAATTCGCCCGGCCTGGTGGGTCAAACCATCGCGGAGCAAACCTTCAAAGCGGGTGAATAGGAGAATAGTTGTCAGACACAACCCAATCAGAAGAAGCCCGACCGCCGTCATGATGAATTTAAGTGCCGCCTTCAATGGAGAATCCTGTCCTGCTCAATCGAATTCGTGAGAGATGCGTTTGGCCCGACTGGCCACCCCCTGATAGGCACGACGGCTGAAGGCAAGCACCTCTTTTGTCGGCAGGGGCTTCTTCGCAGAAGCGGTGGTGTCCGGGCGGGCAGGCCATTCGAAGTAGACCTGGGACTCGTGGCCCTCCAACACAAGCCGAACGCCCTTTCCCACTCCAGAAACAGCCGGATTATCTACCATGATGACCTGTCCTGGGAAATAGAGTCGCACATTTCGCCCATAGCGTCGGAGCGC
>JAUIMA010000677.1 GCA_030432675.1 Candidatus Hydrogenedentota bacterium
AGTGACGGCCGCGCGACCGGCACCTGGCGCAACATCGACCTGCAGCGACTGTCACATGGGCAAGGTTCCCGGGCAGTTTACCGGGGATAAAGAAACCAACTACGACCTGAAGCAGATTGCTAAAATCGGCGCCAAGTGGGTCGGTGAAGAGCGTAAGAAGACGAACCACCGCTTTGCCGGTCCGGATCACTCGGTAATCCACCCGGGCATCTATCCCCATAACGACAATGCGGCCGAATTTGCGACGATTCGTGAATGGCTGACCTTTGACTATCAGGCGGGATGGGGCACCGATCAATTCGAAGAGGAAGATGAACCCGCGCGCCAGGAAGCGGGCAAGGGTACAGCGTTTCCCGAACGCTGGGAAAATATCGACGAACGATATGAAGCCCGTGACATTATTATCGAGCAGTTGGAACTCCTGGAAGAGTATCAGCAGGAACGCCTCGCTGTGCTCCAGGCAGGCTACGGCATTGGTGACTTTGAAGTGAAGAAGGCCTCCACCAAGAGAGGACTTCAGTTCCGTATCGGTGTTGAGAATCTCACCGACGGCCATAGTGTTCCGACCGGGTTTATCGCCGAGCGTGTGGTCTTTCTGCAGGTGGAAGTAAAGAACGAGGCCGGGGAGACGGTGTTCGTATCCGGTGACTTGGACCCCAACTTCGATGTGCGTGACTTGCACTCCCTGTTTGTCCACAACCGGGAAATCTCCCTCGACCAGCAACTCTTCACCCTTCAGTCGAGCTTTATCACCCGAAACGTTCGGGGTACGGAACGTGAACAGGTGCTCGCCATCAACTTCTCGCCGAGCCCCTTACCCTTCCTCCGTCCGTCGCGCTTTGCCGCCACCCTCACCGGGCGTCCCGGTGGTGCACGGATTCACAAAAAGAACATCACGCCCCTGGATAGCCGTTGGGCGGATTACCGGGTGGGTAAGAAAAAGCTCACCGGTCCGGGTACCTATACCGTATCGGCCAAACTGATTGCTGGTATGGTGCCAATCAATCTGATTGATGAGATCAAAGATGTGGGTTTTGATTACGGCATGAGTGCGCATCAGGTCGCGCTTGGTGTGCGATTCGGCGTGGGCGATGTATTGGACGCCGAGGGAAATCGACTGGGTCGTAATCACATAGATACGCTTATTGAAGAGCATCGGGAAGAGGAGCTCAAGGACTTGTTTGGTGTGACGGGTGGACATTCCCTCATCGCACAACAAGAATATGAGATCGTTGTGGAGTAACCTGGACTGTACAAAACTATCGTGCGCGCTCCCTGGCTGACCAATCGGGGGCCGTGCAAGTCGGTTACAGCGGAGGGAAGCAATGCTGAGAATACGTCAAACATCGATTCTGGTCCTCGCTCTGGGCGCGGCCATGGGGCTATTTGCCCCCACCGTTTACGGTGCGAAGGAGAGTAAACTTTCGCAGAAGCCGATCCCGCTTCAGACAGAGGCCTATGCCCTGTTTGCCGTGGAGGATATCGCTGATTACGAAGGACTCCTGACAAAGCTCAAAGCCGGGGCAGACCAGCCGGAAAGTCCGGCCGGACGGGTTTGGCAGTTTTTGAGCCCCGAACTCCGGGAGGAATTCAATGGGATTCCCGAAGGCACGGAGTTGGAACGTAACGTACGTTACCGCATGATCAATGGTCTGAATGCGGTATTGCGCTACCCGACCCTCTATGATGCGGCCGCCTTCTCCAGCGTCGAATTGCCGGAAGAATTGAGGGCCGACCTGGAATCCGGTCTGGTCGATCTGGGGCCCGTGGAAGGAACTTCCCGTAACCGCGAATTGCTTCGACTTTCGTTTCCAGAGGAAATTCTGGAGAGTCAGGTGCGTCCCTTCCCGAAACGCCCCAAGACCCTCCGCATCTTCGGCGATGACTTTCTCAATCACGGCAATATCCAGCAGGGGTTCAAAATTCCCACCGGAGCCGTCTGGCAGCCATCCATGTTTGTGTATGGCACGTTGCGCACCGCGTGGCAGTATGAAGAGACGGGCAATCGCCTCCCACCCAACACAAACGTTGCGGGTCCGCCCATTGATCGGGGAGAAGCAAAGATTGAAGAACTCGCCACCCGGCTCGATCTCTTCTTCAACCTGGCACTGACTCCGACGGAACGAATCGTCTTGGGACTGCGGCCCTTTGATCACAATGGAAATTTCAACGGCTATCGCTGGCAGGTACCCAACCTTACGAACCGGGATGACTGGTATCTGCGCGGTGACGCGGACATTCAGCAGCTCTTTTTTGAGGGGGACCTTGGCGAAATCTTTCCCCGATTGGACAAGGACGATACGGGAGCCGTAGATATCGGTTTCTCAGTCGGTCGACAGCCCCTGTTCTTTCAGGAAGGCATCATTATAAATGATGTGGTGGATTCACTGGGGCTGACCCGTAATAACGTCCTCGTCGGAGAAGCTACCAACATTCGGACCACCGCGCTGTGGGGTTGGGATGATATCCATCGGGGCGTAGGACCGGACAGCCGCCGCCGGCAGGGTGCCCATCTCTTCGCCTTGTTCAGCAGTATCGATTTTCCCAAGACGACCTTAGACTTCGACCTGGCCTACATCAACGATAATGAGACGACCCGCTATCTCGACAATGGGACGATTCTTCGTGAAGGTGGCGATCAGTTCAATGTCGGCGTGAGCTACATCCAGCGTATCGGCCACATCAATACGGCGTTTCGCTTCAATCACTCGGAGCGAACGAGTGGTCGGGACACTATCCACTCCAATTCTGGCTCGGTATTCCTGGCAGAAG
>JAUIMA010000092.1 GCA_030432675.1 Candidatus Hydrogenedentota bacterium
CCTCTTTCAAAAAGATACTACCTTTGCCAAACTGGGCCTCGTCGTTATTGACGAACAACATCGATTCGGTGTGGCCCAACGGGCCGCCCTGCAGGCCAAAGGGGCCTCGGTGGACGTGCTGCACATGACCGCCACCCCCATTCCCCGTTCCCTGACGATGACGCTCTACGGCGGGATGGACCTTTCGCTCATCGACACCATGCCGCCGGGCCGCAAGCCCGTCAAGACCCGTTGCATCCCAGAATCCAAGGTGGCCGGGTGCTACGACTATCTCCGGGAGCAGGCCGAGGCGGGCTACCAGAGTTTTGTCGTGTGCCCCCTGGTGGAGGCGTCCGAAGTGCGCCAGACCGCGACCGCCGTGGAGGATCACTTTGCCGAACTGTCTACGGGCGCCCTGGCCGGGGTGCGTACCGCCCTGTTGCATGGGCGCCTGGATGGCGGGGAGAAGGACGCCATCATGGCCGCCTTCGTGGCCGGGGAGATTGACGTGCTCTTCTCCACGACGGTGATCGAAGTGGGGATAGACGTGCCCAAGGCCACCACCATGGTGATCGAAAATGCCGACCAATTCGGCCTGACCCAATTGCACCAGCTTCGCGGCCGGGTAGGGCGAAGTTCTATCCAGTCCTATTGCTTCCTTCTTGGAAAGCCCGGCACGAAAGAGGGGAAAGAGCGATTGCGAATCTTCTGCGAAATGGACAGCGGCTTTGATCTCGCCGAGGCCGACCTTCAACTACGTGGGCCGGGGGAGGTGAGCGGTTTTCGGCAGGCAGGATTCGATGATCCTCACGCCGCAGCCTGGGTACATGATAGTCGCCTGATTCACCGTGCCCGGAGCCGTGCCACCGAGATACTCGCCGACGATCCGGAGTTAGTCAACTCCGCGTGGGACGTACTTCGTCCCCGTATCCTGGGGTACCGCGATTTGGCGCTATAAGGTGTGTAGCGGCTGAACAAAAGTGTTCGATAAGTGCGCAATATAGGGCCCGGTGCGTTGACTTGCCCGCGATGCCCTTGCTACCATCACAAAGAATAGAACCGGTCGATTACACGAAGAAGGGGCGCGGATGAATTAGCTTCCAGTGCCCATGGAAGGTCACGGTCATCGGACCTGAGTCCGGTGACGCGACACGGTGTCGGGGTGTGCCGCATTCTTCGGGAAGTTCCTGGATACGGTAGATTCGATCGGGCAACAGACTTTTTCTACACAGCCTCGGGATGCTCGTTTGTCGCAGCGCTCACCAGATTTCGAAAAACAGGTACTGGAGCATCTGGATATGCTCTATGCGGTGGCGCTCAACCTCACCCGCAACGCGGCCGATGCCGAAGACCTGACGCAGAATGCCGTGGTGAAAGCCTTGCGTTTTCACGACAAATTCAAAGAGGGTACCTATATCAAGGCGTGGTTACTCACTATTCTGCGCAATACCTTCATTAACGAATATCGCAAACGCTCCCGTCTTCCGCTCCAGGTCGAACTCTCCGGCACGGAAGCGGCCGAAACACCGGTGACGCCTAACAGCCCCGCCGACGTAAACCATGTGGACGCCCTCTTGGAATTGCTTGATGATGAGGTGCGTCTGGCCGTCGCCGAGCTTCCCGAAGACTTCCGTCAGGCTGTGATTATGGCCGATCTGGAAGAGAAGTCCTACAAAGAGATTGCGGATATCATGGGCTGTCCCATCGGCACGGTCATGTCACGGCTCTACCGGGGCCGCAAGATTCTGCGGGGGCAACTGGCCGATTATGCCCAACATCGGGGGCTTGCCCGCTGAGGGGAGGCTTCGTTCAACGGGTATTACGGCCCCAATCGCCCGTCAGCCGTGTTTCCAGAAGGCGGGCACAAACATCACGCAGATGCTGAAGAGTTCCAGGCGTCCCATGGCCATGCACATGGACAAGAATATCTTTCCGCTGTCGGGGATGAAGTGAAAATTCTCCACGGCTCCCACCAATTCCAGCCCCGGACCGATATTGTTGAGCGCGGCGACGACCGAGGTGAGGGCCGTCTGGAAGGGTAGACCCAGCAGGGACATGAAGGCGCAGCCAAAGGCCAGGATAAACATGTGCACGACGAAGAACGCGTAAACCGTGCGTTGCACATCGTCGTCAATGACTTGGCCATTGATGCGGATGGGCCGAACCGTCTTGGGGCGAAAGGTGCTCTCCACACGCCAATAGGCCATCTTGAACAAAATCAGGAATCGGACTACCTTAATTCCGCCCCCGGTTGAGCCGGCACAGCCTCCAACGAACATCAGCAAAACCAACAGCGTGCGGGAGAAATAGGGCCAGACGTTGAAATCTTCGGTGCCGAAGCCCGTGGTGGTCATGATTGACACGGTGAGAAAGGAGGCATGACGTGCCGCTTCACCGAGACTATACTCGGGCGGCGGTGGACCAACCTCATCTTCGGCGATGTGCCCTTGCACGCCCATGAGATTGACGGTAATCAGAACGGATGCCAGCACGAGGACGCCGATGTAGGCTTTCCACTCGGTGTTCTTAAGGGGAGCCCACCAGTCGCCGTGCAGCATGGCGAAAAAGAGACCGAAGTTGGTGCCCGCAAGCACCATGAAAAGGATGATGACCAACTCAATAGACAGGCTGTCATAGGCGGCGATACTGGCATTGCGTGTGCTGAATCCGCCCGTGGCGAGGGTGCCGAAGGTGTGGGTCAGCGCATCATAAAATGTCATTCCCGCGAGCATGAGCAGCAGGGTCTGCACCACCGTGAGACCCACGTAGATCTTCCAGAGAATTGAGGCCGTGTCTTTGATGCGGGGACTCAACCCACGGGGGTCGGGTCCGGGTGACTCAGATTTGAAGAGTTGTTTTCCGCCTGCGCCCAGATAGGGTAACACGGCGATGAACAGGACGATGATGCCCATACCGCCGATCCAGTGGGTAAAAGAGCGCCAGAACAGCACGCTGGCATCGGTGGCTTCGATATCTTGCAACACCGTCGAGCCCGTGGTGGTGAGACCCGACATGGTTTCGAAATAGGCTTCGACGGGTTCCAGTGTGCCACTGAATACAAAGGGCAGGGCACCTATGCCGGCCGCCAGGATCCAGCCCATGGCCACCAGGGCCAGGCCCTCCCGTTGAAACATGCGGTCCGGGGCCTTGTGACCCAGCAGGGTAAGCACCAGGCCCACCAGTATGGCGATACCGATGGCTTCACCAAAGGCCTTCAGGGAGTCCGTTTCACCCAGTCCCCAAGCCCAGACGGCCGACGGAATCATCAGCAGGCCGAAGACAACAGTAAAATGGCCGAGGTATTTTGAGACGAGGCGATAGTTCATTTCTTTTTCAACAAAATCTTGCGGGCAGATTCCAGGGCCCGCGACTCCGCGATGAGAATCACCGAGTCCCCGGCGTGAATCTCGTCCAGACCACTGGGGATAATTACCTTGCTACCACGGAGGATAATACCTACGAGGGCCCCGCGCGGCATTCGCACGTCGCGCAATTCCTTCCCCAGGACGGGCGAGCCATCGCCTACCTTTATTTCCAGCACTTCTACCTGGCCATCCCCCAGCACGGCCAGCGAAGAGACATCGCCGCGATACATCATCTTGAGGATACGGTCCGCAATCGAGGTGCGGGGCGTGACGGCGAGATCGATGCCCAGGCGCTTAACCAGGGGCGCAAAGTCGGGCTGGTGTACGATAGCGGCCACCGATTTGGCGCCTGCTTCTTTGGCCAACACTGCGGCCATAATATTGCGTTCGTCGTCGCCCGTGGTGGCGATAAACATGTCCATCGTATCGACATGCTCTTGTTCGAGGGAGGACCGGGAAGTCGCATCGCGCTGGATTACCTTGGCTTTGGTCAGCTTGGCGGCGAGTTTCTGCGAGCGGCCTTCATGGCGCTCGAAGACTTTGACCGTCTTGAGCTTCCCTTCGAGGGCCTGCGCCAGCCGCAGCCCAATCGTTCCACCGCCCATGATGGCGACCCGACGGGGCTTCACCTCCTGGCCGTGGAACAACTTCTGCATCTTGTCGAGGCTTTCCGGGTTGCCGATCAAGGTTACCAGGTCACCGGGTTCGACGACCGAGTCACCGTGGGGTATGAGGCACTGACTATCCCGTTCGATGACGCCCAGAAGCACGCCACTCCGGGGTTTAATGACGTCCTTCAGGGTCTTGCCGTTTCGGGTGGGAGACTTTACCGCCCGTACCAGCCGCATTTGCGCCCGGCCGCCCCCGAAATCCAGCGAAGACAAGATGCTGGGGTGTTCAATGTAATTGGCAATCTCGAGGGCCGCCAGCGAGTCGGGACTGAGGATATAATCGACACCCAGCACCGTTTCATAGAGAATGTTGGATTCCATGTACATGGGGTTGTCCACGCGGGCAACCACCCGTTTCGCGCCCAACCCTTTGGCGGTCGCCGCCGCGATAAGGTTCTTTTCATCGTTGCCCATGCTGGCCACAAAAAGCTCGGCGTTGCCGACGTTTAAGGACTGCAGCAACATGACCGACGAGCCATCCCCTTGGGCCGTGCTGACGTCGAGGGCATAGTCAATCTGCTCGATCTGGTCGGGGTTTTGTTCGATGACGGTGACATCCTGATGTTCCCGACTGAGTAAGTGGGCGAGATGAAATCCGACGCGGCCGCCACCGGCGATAAAGATATTCATACGAATTGAACCTTCCTGGCAGTTCTGCACGGAAAATGGATAGACTTCGCCCCGACATGAATTGGCGTGTGCAGAATCGGTCGACCAGCGGTGTCTCGTGGGTGGGGACAAGACGCGCAGGTTCTCCAAAGCACGCATGTTCCTACAATGTGTGGGGTGGAGTCAAGCCGCTGAATGGGGCATGATAGGGGGGATGTTGCGCACTATGGAGTTATCCAGGGCGCTGAATTCAATGGTTTGACCGCCCCGATAGTTCCACGTGGCGCGCCGGGAGAAGACCCGTATGGCAACTAAATATAACCGCGAGACCGATGTGCCGACCCATATCGAAGCCCGTCGTACTCCTTGGATGCGTCAGGGGCCGCCTCGTCAGGCCATGACCCGGCGCCAGCGTATTTTTTTTATCGTGCTCGGTCTGCTGGTGCTGGGGGTGCTCAGTCAAATCGCACTGCGCCTCAATCAGGGCGCGGCCTATGTGTTTCAACCCGTCGTGCGCGGCGTCGCTACTATAGAGGCCCTGACTCCGATAGACATCCCGGAGCGTGGCGGCTACCTTACATTGGCGATCAGCGCAAGAAACCGCACCCTGATGGCCGAATGGCCTGTTCCCGAGCCCTACTGGAGCGCTTTTGAAGTGGGTGACCAGGTGGCTGTGGCCTATCAACTCAGCAAATCGGCCGATTCCGTGAAGCTTTACGAATGTGGACTGGTTGCGCTTCCTGAGGGGAATCAGTAAGCTAAGGGGAGGCCTGACCCCGGGCTTTAACCCGGCGGCCTGCAGGCCATCGAAGTACCCTGTCGTGGCGGGGGCGTTGCGCCTCTTACGGCATCCAATCCACAAGGAAAATTCCCCATGAGCCTCAGTGCCCATGAGATGCGGCAGCTTTATCGCAGCACGGTGATCGTGCGGAAACCCACGTATGGCATCGTGCGGGGTTCCCACGATCTACCCTATATTTGCCTTGGCCCATCCATCACCGATGGTCATGAAACCTCCAAAGTGATTGGCAAGGTGCACGTGTCGCCCCAGTTCGTCATTCGTCCGTCTCACCTGTCACCCAGTTATGAAGAGATTTTTGGCGAGGACCATGTGGATCGGGCGCTCTCGGGCCGACTCTTCGGCTTTATGGGGTTTCCCGATCGCCCCCTGGAATGCAAGTCGGAGTTTCTCGAAATACAGCCCTGTGACGATGCGCTGGATACGGTGCTTGCCGCATGTCTGGAAGAATTAGAACGGCGGGAAGACATCACGACCGGCGTGATCATTTCCCCCAACAACCAGTATTTTCCCGTTTCGGTCGAGCGCTTCATTAGTTCGGTGCTCGACGATGAATTTTCATTTTAGGTCACCGTCCAACAGGACGGCAGAAGGATTTCTCCCATGAAGAGTGCGTATGAATTAGCCATGGAACGAATGGAGGCTGCTTCGGGCCCCACGAAACGCCTTTCAGACGAAGCCAAAGCGCAAATTGCCGAAATTGACAGCAAGTGTGATGGTGACATCGCGGCGTTGCGCATCGATCTGGATGCCAAATTGGCCACGGCGACGAGCCACGAAGAGTTCGGGGCGCTCAAAGATGAATTGGCCCAGGGGATTCAGCGAATAGAAGCCCGGCGAGAGCAGGAAAAAGACGCTGTCTGGGAAGAGGCCTAGTCCGCAAGGGCCGGGTTAGGGTTGCGTTATGTCCGTTTCTACCCCCGTCGCGTCTCGAAGACGTCGTCTCCTGCTTCACTGGGGACCCTTTTTGCTGCTCGCAATAGTCCTGCTGATTCTGGTGGGTATTGACCGGCAGCTGAAGCACACCGCCCTTCGCGGCTATGCCCTGGAGGCGGCGGAATGGAAATTGGAGAGCGACGATTTCCCCCAGCGCTGGACAAAGTGGGAGGGCTCGTCGGAGTATGCCCTCCTCCAGGAATCGGCTCCCCCTTTCATGAGTGAGGCCGCGGTTGCGGTCCGTAAGATGACCGGTGTACGCCCAACCCCGGGGCGGCTGGAATTTTGGCTCGGCCCCTCGGGCGTGGTCTCGGGCAAGGGGGAGGATTGGGTGTTTTCGTGCCGTCCCGGCGTGGCCATGCATTTGGTGACCTTCTTTCATCAGTGGGTGGCCGAGTCGCCGGCAGCGGGCACGTACCGGTGGGGCGACGTAGTTTACGCCTGGCGCGACGGATTTCTGCTTGCCGGCACCGCGGTGCCTGTCGTGCAACATCTCGCGCAGTCAGGCCTTCCGGTGGAACGGGGCGGCCACGGCGCGGAAGGACTCAGCTTTGCCTGGGACGGGGAGTATGCGGGGCGGCTTACCGTGGATACCGAAGCGGGCCTGCCCTTTCGCCTGACCGTAGATGAGACGGCGGAGCAAGATGACAGCGTGCTCCACTTCACCACCGCGTGGCCCGACGCCATGCTCCTATTGAATTATGCAGATGAAGCGTCCGTATCGGCCCTCTGTGGGGCGGGGCGCGCGCTGGCTCCCTGGGTGATGCCGGGAAACCGGGATACCCGCTGGACATCCTATGTTGAGGCATGGTGGGATTCCCAATTGCCCCCGCTCCCTGCGATAGATTGTGCTGGTGAGCAGGCGCTGGTCGCCTTTGTCGCGCAGGAGCCTGGAGAAATACGGAGCTTCGAGGTGGGGCAACTGGCGACCCATTGTGCGCCTTCAGCGGCCTCGGACTTGGAAGCGTTGAAGACCTCGCGCCCCTATCAATGGGAAGGTCAGCGGGGTTGGCTACTCAGCGCGCCCTCCTATGTCGGTGCCCGGGCGGTCACGCTGGTGGAAGATACCCTGATCTGGGCCGATGAGCCCACCCGTATGCCATCCCTCCTGGCGTGGGGCCAACCGGAAGCACGGGAAGGGCACCTGTATTTGCGTGCGGAGTGGGAGCCGACGATGCGAACGGCCCGACATTGGGTGTTAGCACTTGCGGAGCAGGAGTTATTGCCGGGATACAATGTGGAAGACCTCCGGGCGGATTGGGTGCCCTACGTGGATGCATTGGCCTCGTGGACTCACCTGGAAGCTACCGGTCGTTTTGTCGGTGGGCGCTCTCTGCTGGAAGGGCACCTCGCCCAACCGGGCCATGGCGGATGAAGTGGTGGCTGGCCCTGCTTTCGGGGCTCATGTGGGTAAACGGAGGGGCGGCGACTCCACTGGAAGTTGTCGAAGTCACGGGCAATGGCCGAATTACGGCAGGGCTGGACGCAACCGGTCGGCTGACCCAGTTGCGGTGGCCTACCTTAGGCTATTGGGAGCATATGGGGGCACCGGCGGGGGCTGGCTGGTGGCTTGTCGATGGTGCGGAATGTCTTCCATTCACCGCAGATGACTGGCACATCACGCAGCGTCGAAACACCGATGGGTCGGTGACGACGGTCTACACGGCACGAGAGGACGGGCGCAGGGCTACCCAACACCTGTCTGTGTTGCGCGATGCAGACGTGGTGGTGGTGCAGCTTGTGCTCGAAGAATTTTCGACCGGTGCGCGAATTTTTTGGTCTCAGCACATGATGCCTTCGACCCACCTCGTGAACGGTGTTCCGGATGGGTACCACCGATTTCCCCAGTCCACCGGCTTTGTAACGGCCTTTGACCCTGTGGATGGGACCCTGCTGTCCTTCCGGCCACAGGCCCCCGGGAAGGAGGACTGGCGACGGGCGAGGCGTCTGGCCGCTTCGGTCCGGTCCAGCACAGCGTGGTCGAGTTTTAACGAGGGTGCCTATTGGGGAACGTTTTCTCCTGCGGGGCTTCGGTCGGGCTATTGTGTGACGGGAGACGACGGGAGGCCCGTCATTGCGTCTCCCGGAGCCGGCCAAACACTTCCTGCGGTGGTGGGCGCAGCCCACGGCATCTTGGAACCTCTCGTTGAAACCACGGCTGCAGGGACGCAGCAGTTTACCCTGTGCCTTGCCGTGGCAAGTTCCGAGCCTGCGCTGCAGGCATTGCGCACGCGCCTCTTGGAGAAGGGTGTTCCGAATCGCCCGCCTCCGCAGGCAGCGACGGACGATGCTTCCGCGACGTACACGCTGAGTTCCCTACTGGCTTGCGTGGATCCGTCATCCGGCAGCATCCTTCGTGCACCCATCAGTACGCCTGCACTCGCCCACGCGTCTGTGTTTAACACGGCCTGGACGACCGCTGCGCTGGACCGCTTCGGCCATACCATACCGGCACAACGGGCCCTGGCATTTCATCGGGAAACGGTACAAAGGACCTACGGGGCGGACGGAATGCCCGGTTCATTGCCCGCCTTCGTGCACACTACGGGGCAGAGCGCAGATTTCCAGGACCGGGCCAACCCATCGAGTACCGCCTGGTTGTTGGCGGCACTGTGGCGTCACGTTGCGGGCCTGGAGCCGGAAATGGCGAACGCGTTGCTGAAGGAGTGGGAGGATGTCCTTCGCCAGGGAGGGGACTTTCTGGCCCGGGCACCGGTAGTAGGTGCCGTGCTGTCCGGTACCATGAAGCCCATGGCGGCCTCTTTGGCCGAATTGGAGACCCACTATCTGGGCCTGGTCTCGGCCCGTCTGCTTCTGGAGGAACTGGGGGAAACAGAACCGACCCACTGGCAGCAGCGACGAGAAGAAACCTACGCCCGAATTCGATTCCGGCAACTGGATGGCGTGGAAGAGGAAGCAAGTCGTTGGCTTGACGCCTGGGTGCGCCACCTACCGGATGGGGCCAAAGCTGAATCGGGGGTATGGGACGTGCTTGTATTGCCTCAGGAAGGCCCGGTACGCCTGCCAGCGGCCTTAAGGGGTATCGCAGCGGGGGTGCCTGTGTCACTCCGTGCGGCGTTGACCTTGCTGGAAACCGACTACGAAATGTAACCCGACTCACTCGAGGGCATTGGCCAGGGCCTGAATGGGTGCCAGTTCCCCTTTTCCCTGGAAGCTGTGACGTATGTCGAGAAATTGCTCTTCACGGGCGAGAAAGGCATCCACAACATCGGGATCGAAGTGGGAGCCACGACCTTCCAGAATGATTGCTTTGGATTTCTCGTGGCTGAAAGGTTCTTTGTAGGGGCGTTTGCTGGAAAGGGCATCGTAGACATCGGCGAGGGCCGCGATACGAGCGGCCAACGGGATGTCTGTGCCCGATAATCCAAAGGGATAGCCAGAGCCATCCCACTTTTCGTGGTGGTAGTACGCAATGTCTCGACCCATTGCCAGGAAAGAATCCCGACCGGCTTCTGCGTCGGCAGCCTTCAGGGTGTCCCCACCGATTTGACTGTGGTGTTTCATGATGCCGAATTCTTCGGGCGTCAATTTGCCGGGCTTCAGTAGAATGCGATCAGGAATGCCCACCTTTCCAATGTCGTGGAGGGGGGTGGACTGATAAATCTCATCCACAAAATTGTCGTGCAGTTTGCCCTGGTATTTTTCCATGTCGGCAAACTCTTCGGACAGGATACGGGCGTAGGAGCGCATTCGCTCCAGGTGATCCCCGGTTTCGTTATCTCGGGACTCGGCCAACTTGGCAAGACTGAAGACGGTCACTTGCTGGGTCAAGACGACCTGTTGGGTGCGCTCTTCTACCTTGCGTTCCAGGTCCTGCTTATAATGAATGAGTTGATCGTGCAGTAATTTGCCCTTGGCGGAGGACTTGATGCGGGCTTCCAATAAAATGCGATCAAAGGGTTTGATAAGAAAATCATCCGCACCGGCCTCAACCGCCCGCACGTTCGAATCCCGATCCGACATGCCGGTCACGATGATGACCGGGATGTGGTGGGTGTCGGGGTCCTGCTTCAGCCGACGACAGACTTCGAAGCCGTCCATGCCCGGCATCATCAGGTCCAATAAGATGACATCGGGAGGATTCTCGGCGACCATCTGAAGTGCGGTTTCCCCATCGGAGGCCGACTCAATGAGATAGCCCATGGGAGACAAGAAACTCTGCAAGACGATGGAGTTTTCCGGAAGATCATCCACCACCAGAATGTGTTTTCCGAGCTCGTCTTCTTTTGCCAAAACAATATTCCTCTGAATCACCGCCTTACACCCGCCAGCGGCGTCCGCACAATTTTCCGCCACACCCTCTTGCCGCGCAGCAATATTTCCCAAGCACTACGATTTATGGTACCACAGCCCCGTAAAATGCGCAATTCCAATGAGCTGCTCACGATACAGGGCATTGCACGGGCCAAAATCGATGGTCCCCGGTGAATTTCGATGCAAAAAGGGCCGGGCGTGCTATCACACCCGGCCCACATAGTAACTTTTCAGAGGTTGCCCGACTTATTTCTTAGCGGCAACCTTCTCGAAGGCAGCCAAGGGGTCGGCAGCCACTTTACCCTTGCATCCGCCGCAGCAGACCTGCACCAGGCGATTTGCAATGACGACCGACTCCGGAGAGTCACCGAGGTCTTTACCCGAGATAGGGCAGACTTCGCCTTTGTAGCTATCTTTTTGCGCTGCAACGACTTGCTCATCGAGTTTGGCGATGTACGTAGCTGGATCAGCCTGTACCTTGGCCTTGCACTTCGCGCAGCAAGTCTTCATCAGGCGGTTGCCCGCGATGAAGGCCACACCACCGTCTTTTAGCTCTGCGCCGGAATTGATGCACGTGTTGGAGGGATAGTGGGCCTCCTGATCGGCCATCAGCTTCTTGTCAATTGCTTCATCCAACGCGGCTTTGTTCGCAACATACTTCTTTTCACATCCCGCACAGCAAAAGCGGACTTCTTTGCCGTCTTCGCCCACGTAGACCGGGGCATCACCCATGCTACCGAGTTTTTCACCCGAGATGGGGCAGGTATTGAGTGTGTACGGGTCGCCCACACGTTCGTTGGCCATGACGCTGGTGGCTACCAGCAGGGCCATACAGGTTAAGCCAAGAGTAAGCACGTTCTTCATAAGCAAACCTTTCTTGAGTTGGTCGTGGGATACGGAAGCGAAAGGAGAATTCGCTCTCGTCACCGCGTTTTCATTTGATCCCGCTCAACCTACGATAGCAGGGTTGAACGCAATTTGCATCCTTTTCTTCCGGGACGCGGGCGTCAGCGTACCTGTCCCTCTCGGTAGATTCCGCAGGGGCAACAATCCGTGTGAATAGTCGGTCTTCATCCACCCAAATACGCTCGAACTCCAAGGCGGCGCGCCAATCGGGCTCAGGGGCTGTTGATGCACCGACGGGAATCTCTATCACGACCCGCCCCCCTGATCGGAGGACCCGTTTCAGTGCGGCGACGGCGGCCCGTATGTCGGTGACGTGGGCGTCGGGCGGGCTGAGGATTACCACATCCGCATACTGGTCGACCATGGTGGCCAGGGTAGCTTCCAGCGTGTTTTCTTGTCGGGGTTGGAGAAAACGGCCCACTCGGGGAGAAACCTGTTGAGCCCGTTCAGGCGAGGGAGGCGTTGAGAGATCCACAACCACCAAGTCGCGGCTCCATTCCACCAGGTCTTCCCAGGGTGTGTTATCCCGTGGCGGCATGGAGGCGCTCTTTGAACCAGGTAGCCATTTCAGCACACGTCTCCGCAATGGTGGACCAGGGGTGGCCCGGTCCGTCATGGGTATGGAGTGTTGCTTCCACCCCGGCAGCGGTCAACGCGTCGACATACCGGGTCGATTGATCGTAGGGCACCACGACATCTTCGGTGGCGTGGGTCAGGAAAAAGGGCGGATGGGCTGTGCGTATCTGGTGGAGGGGGGAGATTTTTCGGGCCGCATCGCGCATGGCTGCGTCGTCTTTACCTGCGAGCCCATCGGCAAAAAGGAGGCGGGGTACGGAAAACTCTCCTCCCCGTTCAAAGGGAAACAAGTTGCCCCCGTAGTCCAGGAAATCCGTGGGTGGGAAAAAGAGTCCGACTGCGGACACTTCGGTACCGTGCTGAAACCAGGACTGGCGGGCTTTGGGGTCGGACGCTTCGGGGGAGAGCGCGGTTAGTGCGGCCAGATGCCCACCAGCAGAGACCCCACAGAGCCCCAGGGGCGCTGGTGCGATCTGCCACGTTGTCGCCTGTGCACGCACATAGCGAATGGCTGCGTGGACGTGTGTCACCATTTCCAGCGCCGTGAAATGACTCGCTGAACCCGGGGCCACCGCGAAGACGGTGAAACCCTCGGCACAGAACGCGTCAATGGCCCCCAGACCGATATGTTCATTGAGACGGACCCGATCGGAGTGCCACCCACCCGAAACAACGTCGACGATAGCCCGCCCATTGGATTCGGCCGTCGGCTCGAAGACATCCAGCGTGAGCCCGACGCCCGCAGCTTCCGCATAGACCAGGTTGCAATGTTGCCGAAAATTGCCCGCCGACCGGGGACGGGCCCGGAGACCTCGGCGTGGACGGTGCGCCTGTTCCACGGGTTCGATGATGGGAAATGACACGGAGATACCTCATCGTGACGGCGCGCGGCACGTCCAAAAGGGGAAACTAATTGGCAGAATCGGACATCAATAGAAGAAGCGGTATGAAGCAACATAAGCCGCCGGGTTGTCCTGTGTTATCCACCTATCATACAATTTCGTTCATGTTCTTCGAAACCCCCCGTTTTTTCCGCCCCGGATTGTCCGCTGCGGCGTGCTGTATTGCCTTACTGGCGGCGCTGATCGCCACGCCGTCTGAATTTCCGCCCCTGGCGGTTGAAATCAGTCCGGCGCACCCCCTCATGCTTTTTCAGGATCTGGCCGCCTATCGGGGAGACCCGGAGCGTCAGAAAGAGCACCTTATCGGTGCCTGGGCCCAGATCCCCGACACGATTCGCTCTAACAGTGTCTTGAAATTCGACGTGCCCGGCAAGGGCATGGAAAAAAAAGAGAACTACGAGCGCGTATTGCCTGTGCTGCAGGAACCCCAGATTCCCACCGTAATTCGCATCGCGGATAACCCCCAACAGGAGCGGATGGAGCTGGCATTGCTGGAAGCCTTGCTCCGGGCCCACACGATGGTACGGGGTGTGGAAGTGGTGGGCCTCGATTTTCGTTACTACGATTCGCCCCGGATGCGGGATGGCCAGACCCCGGAGGTAATCGACTGGCTCATTCAAGTAATCGATACGGCAGCACGGTATGGTCGTTTCGTCTATCTGCCGCTCGATGAATTACAGTGGGTCCGCATCATGAGCAACACGGCCTGCACGCCCCTCTACGAGAAAATCGTCGCGTGTAAGGACTATGTGATTCCGGCGAGCCTCATGCGGGGCGACCATACGATTCCCAATCAATCGGCCGTCATGGGGCTTTGGCTGGAAGAGGGCGTAAGCCATTGGGGTGTGGCTGCCGATGCGCTATGGTATGCGGACAATCACTATATTTCACCGGGGCTGTTTGGGGATGCGGGTGGAACGAGCAAGGCCCCGGCCCATCTCTACCGGGCCATGATTCTCAACGGGGCCATGACCGGCGCCACCGTGTATTCCTTCGAAAATGGCCCGGACCTCTGGTATGGTCCCGCTCGCTTTCACTGGGACGACGGGATTTATCCGGTGCTACGAAATCTCGTGCCTCAATCACTCGTCGGACGAAAAGATCTGGTGATGCGTCAGATTCCCATGGCGCTCCAGCTGGTTGCCGCAGGCGATCCTGAAACCTTCCATCTCAATCTGAAAGACATTGATGGTGTCTTGGATCAGGGTAACTTGTTGCGGGCCGCCTATGGCCTCGAGCGGCCGGGGCAGATAGCGGAGTTGATTCCCAATCGGGGCGATGTCTTTTGGATTCCTTTTCTTTCGCCCCATGCCGGCGAAAGCGTCAAAAAAGAATTTCCCCGGGTCGTCAAAGCGGGCACCATTCCCACGGCGGCGGGATGGGTCAATTTGTTGGCGCCCCTTCGAAAGCCCCAGGCCGCTGGTGAAGCCTTCGTTTCACGCGTTGGGGTCAATGCCTTTGTCATGAATACCCGGGAAAACGTGCGGGAACAACAGGCCTATACGATCAAAGAAGTAGCCGCGCCCATTCGTGCGTTTAATGCCCGTCGGGAAAACGGCGCCGTGGTAATTTCATGGGGATTTCGCGAGAACGATGTGGAGTACCGGGTCTACCGTCGGGTTGCCCCGGAAACCGAATTTACCTTGTTGAGTCCGCCGCTGGAACAAGAAGACCGCAGTTATGTGGACACGACCGTGCTCCCCGATCAGACGGTGGCCTACTCGGTCACGGCCGTGACCGATGAGCGAGAGCCCCTGTCCGGCGTAGTGGATTTTGGCACCTATCTCGCCTTCAGTGTGGTGGAGAGCCGTATTGTCGAGGAAGTGGTGCTCACCCCGGTTCTTGCCCAGGCGACAAGCACACCCGTCGCGCAGCCCAGGAAGGACATGCCGATTTCGCCGCCCTGGTGGCCCGATTATCAGGGCGTTCCAGAGGCGCATCGGGAAGCCGCCCAGGCGATTGTCGAGCAGGTTGAATTGTGGGACGAGGCCCTGGTGGCGCAAAATCTCAACGGCATCATGTCGGTTTATTCGACGGAGTATACAGACCCCGAGGGCTGGGGATTTCAATAT